>CANEHP010000001.1 GCA_947427325.1 uncultured Clostridia bacterium
TTTGTAAAGATATTGATTTGTTCGTCAATTTCACTAATCCGTTTATAGACGTCGTTTCTGTTATATTGGTCGTTGTCCTCATTGGCAAGTAGTTCGGCTTCTAACTTTGCTTTTTTATCTGAAAGGCTGTCGATTTCTGCTTGCGCATTTATTTAAATGTCTGAGAATATTTTATCTTTTATTTTAAAGGTATCAAATTTTGCCTTGCAAAATTCTCTTCTTATGATATAATACTAATCTTTAATCGCCCTATAGACAAAAAACCAAAAATAAGGTATAATGTAATAAGTATAATATAAAGAGAGTGTGAATAAATGGCAAAAAAATATGAAATAAACTAAAAATGCAGCAGATTTTAAAACGTCTTTAATAAATAAAGGAGAAATAAAGAGCTATGAAATTAGGAATGGTGGGACTCCCCAATGTGGGAAAAAGCACTTTGTTTAACGCCCTCACCAACGCAGGCGCAGAATCCGCAAATTATCCGTTTTGCACCATTGAGCCGAACGTGGGTATTGTAAGCGTCCCCGACAAACGTTTAGACAAGCTGGCTGAAATGTACAATCCCGAAAAATTCACTCCCGCAACTCTTGAATTTGTGGATATTGCGGGACTGGTTAAGGGTGCGTCAAAAGGCGAGGGATTGGGCAACAAGTTTCTTGCGGATATAAGAGAGGTTGATGCTGTGGTGCATGTCGTCCGCTGCTTCGAGGACGAAAACATTATACATGTTGACGGCTCTATCGGTGCTGCAAGAGACATTGAAACAATAAATCTCGAGCTTATTTTCAGCGACCTTGAAATATTACAGCGCCGTTTGGATAAGAATAAAAAGCTGCTTAAGGGCGATAAGGGAATACAGAAGGAAATAGATTTTCTGGAAAAGCTTATTGCTTTTATGGAGGAGGGCAACACCGCCCGCTCCTTTGACTTTTCGGATGAAGAAAGGGAAATTATAAAAACCACTCCCCTGCTTTCAAACAAGCCCGTGATTTATGCCGCAAATATGAGCGAAGCGGATTTTACGGGAGATATTAACAACAATGTTCAGTATCAGGCGGTACTTAAAATAGCCGAGCAGGAAAACAGCACCGTTTTGCCGATCTGCGCACAAATCGAAGCGGAAATAGCGGGAATGGAAAAGGAAGACAAGGATATGTTTCTTGCCGATTTAGGCTTGGAGGAAAGCGGTCTTAACCGTATAATCAGCAAAGGTTATTCCCTTTTAGGTCTTATTTCCTACCTTACCGCAGGACCGCAGGAGGTCAGAGCATGGACAATAACCAAAGGCACAAAAGCTCCGCAGGCGGCGGGAAAAATCCATACCGATTTTGAAAAAGGCTTTATAAGAGCCGAAGTAGTTTCCTTTGACGACCTTGTGAATAACGGCGGTATGGCGGGAGCAAAGGACAAGGGACTTGTGCGGCTTGAGGGAAAGGAATATGTTATGCAGGACGGAGACGTGGTTTTGTTTAGGTTTAATGTGTGATTATCCAAACAGAAATTATAGGTTGAGGTAAATTTTTATGAACTTTCTTTAC
This sequence comes from uncultured Clostridia bacterium, assembly GCA_947427325.1. Classification (GTDB taxonomy): domain Bacteria; phylum Bacillota; class Clostridia; order Oscillospirales; family Ruminococcaceae; genus Ruminiclostridium_E. The sequence goes on from CANEHP010000001.1 coordinate 1,542, forward strand.
CACGGTTCAATTATTTCGGGGATAAAACAACTTAAACCCGTTTCCACTCTCAACGGCACAGACAAGAAAGTAGTGTATCTTACCGATAATATTCCTTACTCTCTTTTTTACATCTGGGATAAAAAGCACAATCATTTTGACGGAAAGCACGTTACCGCTTGGATAAAGAACGGTACTGCATACTATGAGGAGCAGTTTCCCGATCAGCTTAAAGCTTTTTACAGCGGCGTTTCGGGATATTTATATATCGTTCGCTTCTCTCTCGGTATTTCGGCTATGGAGTGCAGAGAGCAGCTTTATTACAGTACGGAATCGGTTGATACGGAAAGGGAGGAATTTATTCCCAACGTGTACAACGAGCTTATAAAGTATGAAATGACAGGCGAATTAAAGGTCAGACGGTTTAACGAGCAATCGGAAAAAAGGAAAAATGAGCTTATAGATATGATAAGTCAGGTTATTTTGAAAAATGATTATATAAAAAATCCTAATACGCCCAATGCGGAATTTTATAGGAAATATTTTACCGACGCTTGGAAAAAAGCGGCACAAACAAAATAGGACGGAGATTTTTTCCGTTATAAAATATTAGCGCTTAAATAAAAAGCACAGTAAAAAGTTCAGCTTGTTAAAAAACCTTTTTAGTCGTTTTTTAACAAGCTGAAGTTATTTTTTCTGCAATCCGCTGACTATTCTCGGTTATACTGCTTATTTCTGACCTTTTCCGTAAAGGCGGCATATCTGTCGGTATTGTGCAGGACAGAAAACGGCTTTTCCGCTATCTTTATAAGCAGATGCTGATACAAGGTTTCCTCCGAATTTCTGGAAATCTTGCTTCTGTCGTCTGTATAGCCTTCAAGTTGACGGAAAGCACGTTACCGCTTGGATAAAGAACGGTACTGCATACTATGAGGAGCAGTTTCCCGATCAGCTTAAAGCTTTTTACAGCGGCGTTTCGGGATATTTATATATCGTTCGCTTCTCTCTCGGTATTTCGGCTATGGAGTGCAGAGAGCAGCTTTATTACAGTACGGAATCGGTTGATACGGAAAGGGAGGAATTTATTCCCAACGTGTACAACGAGCTTATAAAGTATGAAATGACAGGCGAATTAAAGGTCAGACGGTTTAACGAGCAATCGGAAAAAAGGAAAAATGAGCTTATAGATATGATAAGTCAGGTTATTTTGAAAAATGATTATATAAAAAATCCTAATACGCCCAATGCGGAATTTTATAGGAAATATTTTACCGACGCTTGGAAAAAAGCGGCACAAACAAAATAGGACGGAGATTTTTTCCGTTATAAAATATTAGCGCTTAAATAAAAAGCACAGTAAAAAGTTCAGCTTGTTAAAAAACCTTTTTAGTCGTTTTTTAACAAGCTGAAGTTATTTTTTCTGCAATCCGCTGACTATTCTCGGTTATACTGCTTATTTCTGACCTTTTCCGTAAAGGCGGCATATCTGTCGGTATTGTGCAGGACAGAAAACGGCTTTTCCGCTATCTTTATAAGCAGATGCTGATACAAGGTTTCCTCCGAATTTCTGGAAATCTTGCTTCTGTCGTCTGTATAGCCTTCAAGCCAGAAAGCGTTATAACAGGACTGTTCGGGGCGTTCCTCATACATAACCGCATATTTAAGTGCAAGCTCAAGATTATCCATAGCCTCCTCCGTTTTGTTTAAGGCACAATAGCTTCTTGCTATCCACAAACAGCATTTGAACACTCTTTCGTTATAAAACTTATGGTCGTCCCCTGTCAGCAATTCTGCAAGAGAAATTGCTTTTTTCAACAGCTCTATGCTTTTTTCCAGCGTATCCATTTTTCGTGATAAATGATGAAGATTAAGAATGGATAGATTCATAAAGGTAAGCAGGTTATGTTGAAGCTGACAGGTCTCCCTATCGCCGCTTAATACATGAGGAAGTAAAACCTCGCGGCTTACCCATAAGCTCGGCATTTCCTCCGCTGCGATCTTATAAGCCTTGTCGGTTTCTCCCATCATACAGTAAGCAAGGCACAGCTGATGTTTTCCCGAAAAGGTTACATAGCTTTCCCCCTTGTCAAGTTTGATCGCTCTTTCGGTAATGGAAACGATCTCTTTCAGAACATCGGCGGACTTAGAACCCTCTCTGCACAATTCCAGATAAAGCGCACCGGCAAGCTCGTAGGCAATAGACGCGCTGTTGGGAAACAATGCCAGCTTTTCACGAAGGTAGGAAATGCTCTCTGCAATTTTGCCCTGACTGTGCAATTCGTTTTTGTGTCCTATAATTCGGTCGATTTCCCTTTGTATTTTTTCACCGTTAATCCCGAAAAGCTCGTCTGTGGTAACATTAAAATAATCCGCAATTATCGGCAGTAATGTAATATCGGGATATGTCGTGCCTAATTCCCAGCGGCTGACAGCCTGAGGCGATACTTTTAGCACCTCTGCCAGCTGCTCTTGGGTAAGCCGGTTTTGCGTACGGAATTTTTTCAAGTTCTCTCCAAGCTTAAACATAGTATCAACTCCTTGTTTGTTTTTCAGAAGCTTCTGTTATAATAATATCTCATTTTTTTCGGAATGTCTACAACAGGTTTGTTGAGAAAAAATCAAACAAAGTGAGAGAAATAATATTTTTGGTCAAGAATGACGCTTTTGGCGGTCAAATAATTCCATACAAAAAATTATGGGGCGGGATGTTCCCCGCCCCGAAATTTTCCTGTGACACAGTTCCCAAAAAGACTTTTGGAAAAATAAGCATAAAAATACGCTCTCATAAATCTGAGAGCGTATTAGGTGTCCGCCTTGCGGCCTGGAGCTGATAATCGGATTTGAACCGATGACCTCATCCTTACCAAATTTGACCATTTTACAAAATCACAGTTGAAAATTTGTTTAAAGCAACGAATTGTTTTACAAGATATTGCAATTTTTTCAGATGTCAATATAATACCTATTTATCAATTTAGATATTATATTGGAGGTTTAAGATGGCTAAAATAAAAAATGTTAAATTTGAGGATTGGGCTAAGTTGTGGCTTGAATACACTCAAAAGGATAGGGTGAAAGACAATACATATTATACTTATGTTAATATCGTAAACAATTACCTACTTCCATACTTTAAGGGAAAAAATCTTAATGAAATATCCTTTCTTGAAGTGCAAAAATATTTTAACATTTTATCCAAAAGCAGTTATCAAGACTTTTTGATAAAGAACAAAAGTCTACTATCACAAATATTTAATGCAGGTATCATTGATGGAAAGTGTTTGCAAAACCCTTGTAATATTATAAAAATGCCAAAAGGTAAACAAACAAAAAAGAAAGAGGTTTACTCCGAAGAAGAAGCTGAGCTTATTTTTCAGTATGCGTATACTCATCGCTTTGGTGCTGAGATACAGCTTATGCTTGAAACAGGAATATGCAGATATGAGCTTTTAGGATTACAATGGGACGATATAGATATTGAAAATGGAATACTGCATATTTGCCGTGGTGTGGCAGATATTGTTGACTCTACAACAAAAAAATTCAAAGTGGTAGTTGGAAACACAAAAAATGAGTATAGAGAAAGAGACGTGCCTTTAAGCCAACGTATGTGTGATATACTGAGTAACATTGATAGAACTTTAATGGTAGGTAAAAGCGAACATAGGCATCAAGATGGAATTGAAGTTAAAAAGAAATTTGTTTTTTGCAATCGATTTGGTGAAGTTTGTAGTCCGAGAAATTGGAGCAGAAGGCATTATGATGTCTTTATGAAGGATATGCAAAAGTTTTATTCTAACAAAGGAATAGAAATACCAATATATACTCCTCATCAGCTAAGACATACACGAGCAAGTATTTGGGTAAATTCGGGCAAGAACCTATATGCTATTGCAAAAGTGCTTGGGCATTCGAGTTTGAATATGCTTGAAAAAAGATATGCTCACTCAAATATAGAACAACTTCGTGAGTTGCTTGAAATTGAATAACAAATAATATTATTTAGGACTGACTAATAATCAGTCCTTATTTTTTTAAAAGATTGTATATCAAGCTTGACTATAATTGCTAAACTCCATTTTCATAGGAGGTATTAAGCCGCCTACTTTCACCTAAAGCCTGTACGAAAACAAATGGTGTACAATTTAATTATTGTCCAATTAAGGTTAAACGCTCCACCGATAGAGCTTTAACATAACACGCAAGGGGTAGCTCCCCTTTGGGACGGTACAGCCTTCTCCGTCCCCTTGGCTGTGTTATATATAAAGAAATGAAGGCTAAAAAATGGATACATATATCACATTGTTTCTTTTCTGAAATGTAAAGTGGATATATGTATCACAAAAATTAAGTGCGATTGCACGGAAAGAAGGCTAAAAATGAAAATTATTACGATGTACAACAACAAAGGTGGCGTGGGAAAAACAACTTCCGTTATTAACATTGCCTATTCCCTTTCCAAAATGCGCAAGAAGGTCTTGATTATGGACTTTGACGAACAAAGAAACAGCTCAAGGTTTTTCTTGGAGGATGGGGACGATAGAGGATATGCTCCTACAAGATATGAAAACATTTTCATAATGACTTATGACGAGTGTATTCAAAAAAGGAAAAATATACAGATGAAAGTTGGGTTAGACCCTGAATACGACACTTTTGAGTTTGCAAACCAGTACACAGATTGGTTGAAGCAGTTAGAAACAAAAAGCAATTACGATTATATCATTTTCGATCTGCCTCCCGCTCTTAACGATTTAACGCTCTCGTTGTTGAGCTTCTGCGACTATGTGTTTGTTCCCATTGAGCTTGGAACATTTGCTATACAAGGCATTACCGTTGTGGTAACCAAATTGAGCGAGATCTCCGCTAAATTTGGCGGTTGCTTCGTGGTAAAGTTCGATAATGAAAATCCCTCTGACTATTCCCTTCTCGATACTTTGAAAAACGCTCTCGGCGCAAAGGTGCTTGAATCAATTATTCCTTTCAGCAGAGTAATTAAAAATAGCATAAGCTACCGTATGACCGCCGCTGAATATATGGACTATATGGTTGCAGCGGAAAAATATGGGGAGCTTACGAAAGAAATCGTTGGGATATGCGAGTAAAAGTAAAGGAGGACAAACAAATGGCAAGAAAACTTAGTTTTGATACAGCAATGTTAAAAGATATAAAATCTGTAGCTGGTGACAGCTTCGCCGATAATATAAAAATGCTCCCCGTGGATCAACTCCACGACAACCCTGAAAACTTCTATGACCTCTCAGATTTGGACACCCTTGTTGAGGACATAGACCGTCAAGGTTTGAAAACGCCGCTGTACGTTGTCTCAAATGATGATAACGGTTATACGATAATCAGCGGTCACAGACGCAAAGCTGCCGTGCAGAAACTCATAGACAGCGGCAAGTATGGCACTGCCAAACTTCCCTGCTACATAGGCGTTAAGAAAAATGAAACAGAAGCAATGCTTGACCTTATTATGCTTAACGCAACTACAAGAGTAATTTCAGATTCTGAGACAGTAAAACAATGTGAGAAACTTGAAGAAATATTTAAACAACTTGAAGCAGAGGGCAAAAAGATACAGGGCAGAATGAGAGACAAGATAGCCGCAGCTCTGAACGTGTCCCCTGCACAGGTTGGCAAAGTCGAAAATATTCGGCATAATGCCATTGAGGAGGTTAAGGCAGCGGTAGATGAGGGTAAGATGTCAATTTCCACCGCCAATGAGGTTGCCAAGCTTGAACCTAAAAAGCAAAAAGACCTTATTGAAAAGAAAAAGCCCGAAGAAATTACCCACAAGGAAATCAAAAAGTCAGTGGAATCTGCAAAAAAATTTGAAGATATGACACTTGATGAATACGATGACAATTCTACCTCAGATGATAAAGCTGTTATTATGCCGACCGCCGAGGAAGATGCAGAAATGAGGGAAAAGGCAAAGGCAGCGGCGGATGCAATGAAAGAGCTTTGGGTAAAACCGCCCGAATATTTCAACAATATTGTGGACAGCGGTATGTGTAATAGCATTATTTCGGGGTATGTTCTGCTTGTTTTGGAAGAAATGGGAATAAAACGTCCCTCCGATATTCTTAAAATTATCAACGGAGTTTTGGATTTTAAAAACGCACAGGCGGCAAGGGGTAAGTTCAGGAATATAACAAAATAAGGAGAGGCGGCTTTGAAAAACAAAAAAATAATTTCCATTGCAATACTGTTTTCTTTTCTTCTAAGCAGCGGATGTAATATTAACAGCAACATACCCGAAATTACAAACGAAAGTAATATTAACAGCAACGTACCTGATATTACAAGCGTAAATAATATTAACGGTAACTCAACAAATATTACACAGGCTAAGCCTTCCGGAAATGCAGCCGAAACATCCGCTGTCAAATCTGTAACTAAACCCGACGATTCGGTAAATACAACGAAACATACGGATTCAACAACCGTAACGAAAATAAACAAAGAACCTGTTACCGAAGCACTTGAATCACCCGAAACACAGGCATCTTCGGCTGAAAACGAATCTCCGGTAGTTACAATCACTACAACTTCCGCTGCGCCGGCTGCACCGACCGAGCCTTCCCCTCCAACTATTTACAGCACTGCGGCTGACGGAAAGCTTACTTTTACCAACCCCTATGCTGTAATTGATTACAGCAATACAGGAGATGGGTACATCATGGTTAAATATACGGGATCGAACAGCTTAGTTAAGGTTCAGGTCACAAACCCTAACTCATCTTCACAGGTATATACCATAAACACTAACGGAAATTATGAAGCAATTCCTCTTACAGGGGGGGACGGTAAATATACGGTAATGGTTTGTGAATCAGTAGGTACACTGTTTGCACCGGTAAATGTCGGAAAGTTTAGCGTGACTTTATCCGATCCTCTTGCCCCTTACCTTCGTCCCAGCAACTATGTTCCCTTTGCTTATGGGGACAGCGCAGTCGTTAAGTCATCACAGCTCTGTGCAGGTGCGAAGAACGATTTGGAAAAGGTTGACAGAGTTTATTCATGGCTTGTGGATAACGTAACCTACGATTATAATCTTGCATCATCGGTTAAACCGGGATATGTTGCGGATTCCGAAAAGGTTATTAACAAAAAAATAGGAATTTGTCTTGACTATGCGGGAACAATGGCTGCCATGCTGCGCAGTCAGAACGTACCCGTTCAGGTAGTAGTAGGAAAGGTTTCGGGAACTTCATCTCTGCATGCATGGGTAAATGTTTATGTAACGGATGTGGGCTGGGTCTGCGAAGCAATTTATTTTGACGGCTCTGCTTGGCACAGAATGGACCCAACCTTTGCCGCAAGCTCAAAATCAAGCGATTCAATAATACAATTTATAGGCAGCGGAAGCAATTACATTGCAGAAAAACTATACTGATTGCCATTCTGAAGGAGGAATATAATGTCATCAAAAAAAATAAAACCCGAATATATATCGAGATTGTTCGGCGAGCTTTATGATACCTTAAGCTCCGGAATGCCCATAAATGACAGCATTTATATGCTTATCAGCGAAGGGGATGACGATCCGGTGTTAGAGGTTCTTTTAAAGGAAACCTCAAAGGGAGGAAGCTTTTCCAAGGCATTAAAGCACACAAATGCCTTCCCTTCTTATGTTGAGGAAATGACAGCTATCGGAGAACACACGGGACGTCTTGATTCAACGCTCAGAGAATTGTCTTTGTACTACGCAAGGCAGGATGAGATAACACGCAATATCAAAAATGCCGTTACCTTCCCTTTGATATTGTTGGCAATATTGATTGCTGTAGTTGTTATACTGCTTACACAGGTAATGCCTATTTTTAATGATGTTTTCAAGCAAATAGGTATTACCATGTCAGCCTCCGCCATCGCTCTTATGAATTTAGGTGCGGCTATACGTATTTATGCTTCCGTAATAATAGCGGTAATGGTTGTGATAGTGGCTTTGGCAGTTTTATTATACAAGCTCCCCTCTACTCACGATAAAATTCTTGGTGTTGTACAAGGAAAAAAGTTAAAAAAGCAAATGTCCGCTGCTAAATTTGCTTCCGCAATGTCTATGACCATGTCCAGCGGTATGGATATCGACGAATCACTGGAGATGTCAAAAAAGCTTTGCGACAGTGAATCAGTCGGTAAAATAAACTCCTGTCAAAAGCTTATGAGAAACGGAGTTAGCTTTGATAAAGCCCTTCGGCAGTCGGCAATATTAGATTCCATAAATTCTTGCAGGCTTTCAATAAGCTTCCATACCGGCAGAACCGATGAAACGATGAAAATGATTGCTGATGACTATGCAGAAAAGGTAAATATGGCGGTTGACGAAAAAATCAGCAGAGTTGAGCCTGCGCTGGTAATTATTATGTCGCTTTTGGTAGGTTTTGTTCTGTTCTCTGTAATGATTCCGCTTTTGTCGGTTATCACTTCAATTTAAATAAATATAATAAAATTATTATAAAATTTTGAAAGGATGTATATGCTTTGAAAAATAAAAAATCACTTATTCCATTTATCAGATTTGTTCCGGAAATACTTGTTTTTGTTTTGATATTTACAGCAGCGGTAGCTGCATTTAACGATATTAAACAAAACGCCGAATCTGAGGGATTGGCTATAACCGAAAACAGTATAAAGCGTGCTGTAATCACCTGTTATGCTCAAGAAGGAAGCTATCCCCAAAGTATTGATTATTTAAAGGAAAATTACCGACTGCATATAAGCGACGAATACATTGTGACTTATTCCATATTTGCGTCTAATATTATGCCCGATATTCGAATTATGAGGAAGCAGGTGAATAATTGAAAAATTACCGTTATCATTCTATTGATACTTTATTTGTAATTATTCTTTTTGCAGTTTTCATCTTAATGGCTTTGTTAATAATCGGAGCAGGCGCAGCCGCTTATAAAAATTCTGCGGTGCAAATGGGCGACCGCTTTAACAGACAGACCTGCATCAGCTATATAACTGCAAAAATTCGTTCCAATAATGACATGGGAAGAATTTCCATAGTAGATTATAACGAAGTTGAAGCTCTTTGCATAAGCGAAAATTTTACCGAGGGAAACTATAACACCTATATTTATCTATATGACGGTATGATAAGAGAACTGTTCTGCAATGCAGAGCTTATTCTTGATTTAGATGCAGGATCTGCGCTTACAAAGGCTTCCGAACTGAATTTTTCGTACAGCGATGGGCTTTATGAGATAACCCTGACTGATGCTGACGAAAATACCACGATATTTTATGTAAACTCTTTATAAGTTAAAAAGAATAATATTTTACAGGAAAGGCACATAAATGGCACAGGTACAAATCAGAAAATCCAATCTGCTTTTAATGGAAATTATGATAGCTCTTACGATATTTGCCGTATGCGCAAGCGTTTGCGCTGCCATAACTGCAATGGCTTCGGCAAATATCACCGAAAGCAAGGATATGAGCAATGCTCTGATTTTGGCACAAAACCATGCGGAGCTTATTAAAAGCGGAAAGGAAATTGAAAGTAAAATCTTTTTGTATAATTCCGAACTAATTTCTGCTCCGACGAATGAATCGGCTGCGTATTGTGTTATTTCCAAGGTTTTCCCTTCCGAAAACGGATTAAAAAAATATACTGTAGAGGTTTACCGAGAAGCGGACAGCAAGCTTATTTACAGCATAGATTCAGCATTTTACAGCTAATTATTGAGAGGAGGAAGTGCGGTGGCAGAAAAACGTCATAAAAAAACTGCCGGTATAGGCGGAGCTTTAATACTTATCATTTTTAATGTGCTGACAATTACAGTTTTTTCCGTTTTGACCTTGGTTTCCTCTCAGAATGAACTGAGCATGGTAAATAGATCCGTTGAAGCTGCAACAACTTACTACAATGCGGAAAAGGAAGCGGCGGTTAAATTCAGCAAAATTAAAACGGCATTAAGTAATGTAACGGATAATGAAGAAATCGTGAAAATTACCTCCGAAATCGGAGCGAACGCAAACATAATGATTGATGGAGTTGAGATAAGCTTCAAGATCAGTATTGACGAAAACCGTTCTTTACTTACTGTTGTAAATATAAACGATAATAATTTTGAAATTTCATCACAAAAAATAGTTTCGGAAAACGAATTTATTATTGATGATTTTATTGATGTTTGGGATGGATTATCCCCTTTGCAATAACAATTCTAATAGAAAAGAGGAAGAAAAAATGGATTTTACAGCAATACTTAAAGATGCAGTTGAGAAAAAAGCCAGCGATATTTTCTTGGTAACCGGTATTCCTGTAACCTATAAGGTGAACGGTACAATTCAGAAGCAGGATTCCGAAAAGCTGTTGCCGGGTCAGGCAGAAGTCCTCCTCGCCGAGGCATACAATAAAGCCCAAAGAGATATTAACAGGCTTCTCTTAACCGGCGACGATGACTTCTCCTATTCGCTTAAAGGGTTTTCCCGTTTCCGTATCAGCGCATACAAACAGCGGGGATCATTGGCGGCTGTTATTCGTTTGGTGGCATTTGATATTCCCGAACCAAAGAAAATGTCTATTCCCGATGAGGTTATGAACGTTGTAAGCAAGACAAAGGGACTTGTTCTTGTTACAGGACCTGCGGGAGGAGGAAAATCCACCACTCTTGCGTGTGTAATTGACGAAATAAACAAAACAAGAAATAGTCATATTATAACCCTTGAGGAGCCAATAGAATTTCTTCATAAGAATAACCAAAGCATCATAAGCCAACGCGAGATACATGCGGATACCGAGGATTATGTTACAGCACTAAGAGCAAGCTTAAGACAGTCTCCGGATGTAATTTTGGTTGGTGAAATGCGTGACTTTGAAACCATAAGAACAGCTATGACCGCCGCCGAAACAGGACATCTTATTATTTCCACACTTCACTCTGTGGGAGCTGCCAATTCCATAGACCGCATAATTGACGCATTCCCTCTTAATCAGCAGCAGCAAATCAGAGTACAGCTGTCACAGCTTTTGCAAACGGTTATTTCTCAGCAGCTTGTCCCAACCGTAGACGGTCCGCTTGTTCCCGCTTTTGAAATAATGCACTGTAACAGTGCGATAAGAAATATGATTCGTGAAAGTAAAATACACCAAATCGACAATGCCATCACCGGCTTTGACGAGGAAGGTATGATAAGCATGGACAATTATCTTATTAGCCTGTATAAAAACGGTTCAATAACTGCCGAAACCGCCGTTAAATATTCTATCAATCCCGAAAGCGTAAGAAGAAAAGTTTGCTATTGTTCCCCCAATTAACTCTTGAAGATTTTATGCGCCGAACGGCTGTGGAAAGACGAGGAAGAAAGGCCGCAGGAATATGCGCATATTTCAAGGGTTTCCGACGAAGTATTTCGGCAGTCGGGCAAGCATAAAAATTCAAGAGTTAATTTTGGTGGCAATATTAAGGCTCTGAAAATGTGCTGCATAATCACGCTGCCTTATGAGGTTAACAAATGAAAATAAGTAATTGCGACTTCAAGTCCCTAAAAATACGATTGACAGAAACAAATAAAGGTGATAAAATAGAATTATAATAATAGGAAAGGCGGTAAACCGTATGAGTAGGGAAATAGTAAAGGCAAAGTTAGACGTAGTATTTAAAAAGCTGTTCACCAGCGATGATGAAGTGTTAAAAGCCTTTATCGGCGATATACTTGATATTCCTACAGGGAATATCAAAAAAATCGAAGTTCTGAACCCTAATATTTTACCTGCCGCCATTGACGGAAAACAGTCGCAGCTCGATTTAAAAATGAATGTTGACGATAAAATAGTCAATGTGGAGATTCAGCTGCAGAATAAGGGAGATTATCAGGACAGAGCGGTTTACTATTGGTCTAAGCTGTATTCGGAGCAGCTTAAAAAAGGCGAGCTGTATGTGGAACTTAAAAAAACAATAACCATTAACATTTTGGACTTTAATTTATTTACTGAAACAGACAGCCCTTATTCGAGCTTTTCATTACTGGAAAATAACAGGCATGAGCTTCTTACCGATAAATGCTCAATAAATTTTTTTGAATTGGAAAAGGTAGAAGCAAGGGTTGACAAAAGCAACAGGAAGCAGCTTTGGTTACAGCTGCTGAACGCTGAAACAGAGGAGGAACTGACTATGCTGAAGGAAACAGGAGTCCCCGAGATAGAAAAGGCAGTTGTGATTCTTCATCAGATGAGTGCGGATGAAGAAATGCAGGAAATAGCAAGACTGCGTGAAAAAGCGATTTTGGATGAAGCGTCTGCTAAGGATTATTATAGGAGAACTGCGTTAGCGGAGGGAAGAGAAAAAGGAAGAGCGGAAGGAAGAGCGGAAGGAAGAGCAGAAGAACGTGCAAGAGCAACAGCCAAGCTGCGTGCTATGGGAATGACTGAGGAACAAATTCAGGAATTTTTAAAATAAATCAGTGACATGAAGTGCATCCGCCAAACGCTGAAACAGAGGAGGAACTGACTATGCTGAAGGAAACAGGAGTCCCCGAGATAGAAAAGGCAGTTGTGATTCTTCATCAGATGAGTGCGGATGAAGAAATGCAGGAAATAGCAAGACTGCGTGAAAAAGCGATTTTGGATGAAGCGTCTGCTAAGGATTATTATAGGAGAACTGCGTTAGCGGAGGGAAGAGAAAAAGGAAGAGCGGAAGGAAGAGCGGAAGGAAGAGCAGAAGAACGTGCAAGAGCAACAGCCAAGCTGCGTGCTATGGGAATGACTGAGGAACAAATTCAGGAATTTTTAAAATAAATCAGCGCCTGAGGTACAGCTGCTGAACAGCGTAACAGAGAAAAAGTGTATTCGGAAACTAAACATTTGAAAAGACTAAAGCCGCCGATCCCTTCGGCGGCTTTTTTGCGATCTCAAGTCCCAACCCCCCGCAAGGTTACAAAACCCCCTCAAAATATACCGGAATTTTTTCATAAATCAGTAACCCGAAATATATAAGAAAAATCAATATACAACGCCCCTAAAAAATGCTATACTTAATATGGGATAGGATTACAAAAAATCCAAGCCCCCCAAAAATAGGACTTGAAGTCCCAAAACAGAAAAGACACCGAGGGGAAAGGACAGCACTATGAAAAAGAATAATAAAAATACAATAATCACCGTAATAACCGCTTCCCTGCTGCTTTTAGCAACAGGCTGTTCACAGGCGGCTGAAACGGTGGATATCATAGTATCGGATACAACAAGTGACAGCTCCGTCACCACAATAAATACAGAAGCGGAAACATCAGCGGCAACTGCTGCTCGGGCAACAGCAGCGCAAACCATAACCGCCGCTCAGACAACAACAGCCGTCACCGCCGTACCCGTTACCGAAGCACAGTCTGTAACGGTACAGACCGAAGCTGCCCCTGCTCCCGTTACAAACCCAACAACGGCAGCTCCCGTTGCAGTAACCCCAAAAACCACAACCACCACTACAACGCCCAAGCCCGAAGAACCCGTGCAGGAGGACAGGAGCTATCTTAATCTTACTCCCTCGGAGGTGCAGGGGATTCTTGATGAGTGTCAGAAGTATGCGGAGTCGTTAGGATATAGAAAAGTGACCTATAATGAATATCTTACCGAAATGGATGAACTTACCCAAAAAGCCATAGATTTATATAAGAATACAGGTATTAGTCAAGATGAAGCATATGAAAAAGTTGGCTGGTATGAATGGGAAAAGTCAATGTGTATAACTGATGTTCCTGCTGATGAGTTTTGGAGCGGTGGTTGGCACATTATTATGTATGCGGGAGACTTCACAAAAAAGTATGAAAATGTCTTTTTGTATAACGGTTATGATTCGTGTTCAACCAAAGAGGAAAGCATAAGACTTATTATAGACTATCTGAAAAGAGATATTGATGAGGAACATGGTAATGGACGGAGCGTTTGCGTAGCAGGAACAAAACTTAAGACCTTTGACGCAATTATAAAAGACTGCGACTGGGGTATAATGAACGGCGAGGACGTACGCGAGCAGTATGCGACGGGCAATTTTATCTATGACATAAACACTTCTTATGCTTTCGCAGTATCTCGTTGGTAACACCTGGTTAAAAATTTAATACAGAAAAAACACCTGACCTAAAAATCAGGTGTTTTTTCTTTTGCAAATTCAAGAAGCCCTGCCCAATGGGCTTCTTTTAATATATATAACATAAAAAATATTTCAGAAAGGAAACGTGATCGAATGAAGAAAATCTTTAAGAAAATGATATCAACACTTCTGTCGGCGGCCACTGTTTTTACAGCGGCGATTGTACCGTTAGCACAGGAAGCTTTCGCCGCTTCCTCATGGGCGGTAGGAGAAAAGAAAACGGTTGTTCGAACAGGAGATTTTTCCGATTCAAGCTATCATTTTAACGGAAGACTTGGAAGAAGCTTTTGGGCGACAAGCTCCCCCATTTTGGAAGCGGACGGACAAGTAGCTTACTGTATCAGCAGCAATAAACCTGCGGGAGGCTTCTATGAAAATATCTCGTATACCATAGACAGTAAGTCCCCGGATAACTCTACAACGGCAATAGCACTATCTTACGGCTATACAGGCAAAACCAAATACGGCTATTCCGATGATTATGAGCGTAATGCAACGCAAATTCTGGTATGGATAATTAAAGACGGTTGGTTCGGAACAAGCGATGAAGAAACCGCTCTGGAAATCTTTACCGAAGAAATGAGCAGTGAAAAGCGTACCGCTATCAGAGATATTTATCACAAGATAACGGAAAATATGAAGGAGTTTGGAAAAAGACCATCATTCAATAATCAAACTCGAGAGATGGAATATAGCTCTTCTACAAAAAAGTGGACATATACTTTCACAGACACAAACAAAGTAGCAAATAAATTTGATTGGGCAAATGCAGTAAAAAGTTATTCCTATTTATCAGTAAGTAACATAACAGCAAACTCTGTAACCTTTACTTCCACAAAACCCTTTGATACCATAACCTTAAGAGCAAAGTATAGTAACAGCGTATACACGGGAAGAAAAGCCTTTACGCTTGTTCCCCCCACAGGTTATGATATTCAGGACGTAACCACCTATGATGTATTGACAGACCCACCCGAAACCACAATAAAACTCTACGCCGAAGAACAGGAAGGCAGCCTAAAGCTGATAAAAACCTCCGAGGACGGCAAAACAGAGGGAATAGGCTTCAAAGTGCGGACCTCAGGCGGAACGCTCATAGGCACATACTACACCGACGCCAACGGAACATTTACAGTAAACAACCTGATTGCGGGAGACTACATTGTAGAGGAAATAGTTCCCGACGGCTATACGAAACAGAATTCCAAAAGAGTAACCGTAGAGCCAAACAAAACCGCAGAGGTAAGCTTCAGCAATACCCTGCAAAAGGGTACTCTGAAAATAATCAAAACCTCCGAGGACGGCAATGTATCGGGAATAAGCTTTAAGGTTTACGCCAAAAGCGGAGTTATAGGCATAGCCTACAATACGCTAATCGGCACATATGTCACCGACAGTAAGGGAGAGATAAAGATCCCCGGACTTAAGGTTGGCACATATATGGTAACCGAAATCGTCCCCGAGGGCTACGAGCCGCAGGCTTCACAAACCATTACGGTAAGAGAAAATGAAACAACAGAGGTTTCGTTTAAAAACATTCCCGTGCAAGGCGAGCTTAAAATAATAAAAAAATCGCCTATAGACAATGGCAAGGTGAGCGGCATTCAGTTTATCGTTGCAGCGGAAAGCGGAGTGGCAAACGTTGCCGACGGTACGGTATTGGGAACATATACCACCGACAGCAAGGGGGAAATACTTATTCCCGGGCTTAAGGTCGGCACATATAAAATAACCGAAATCGTACCCGAGGGATATATGCCGCAAAATCCGAAAACCGTTACGGTTAAAGAAAATGAAACCACGGAAGTCTCTTTCAAAAATGTTCCCGGAAACATAGGAACAATGAAAATTGTAAAAACCTCCGAGGACAACAAGGTAAACAACATACCCTTTGTAATCAGAACAAAGGACGGAAAATTAGTAGGCGAGTACAAAACCAAATATGAGATATCGGAAAGCGGAGTTGTGGGTGTTATCGACGTGCAGTTAATGCCCGGGGAATACATTGTTGAGGAAAAAAGATCCCCCTTATACGAACCCCAAGAGCCGCAGACGGTAAAAGTGGAAACGGGAAAAACAACGGTGGTTAATTTCCGCAACGTTCTTAAGAAATCCGGAAGTATACAGCTTACAAAGGTTGACGGAAACAACCCCGATATGCTTCTCAGCGGCGCAGTGTTCAGCGTTTCCTTCAGCGAAAAAATAAGCAATGGCAGATACAGTCCCTTCAAAGTTCCTGTCGGCAATATGGAGGAAATATCCGATGGCGTATACCATATGGGCGATTTAAAGGAAGGAATGTATTATATCACTGAAACAAAAGCCCCCGACGGTTATGAATTGGATACAAACACCTACGAGGTAAAAGTAACAGATACCAAAAAGTCATATATAGTCACCAACAATGACAACGGACTGTTCACAAACCATAAGCTGCCGCAGATAACAACACTGGCGGCTTCCCAAAGCGGCGGCAACGCCTTTGCGGCAGGAAGGATCACTATCGAGGATACCGTTTCATACAAGAACCTGATAGTCGGCAAAACCTACACATTAAAGGGCTGTCTTATGCAGCCCAGCTTTGAATGGGATAAGAGAGAAACGGGAGTTCCCTTTACAGTGGGCGGCAATCAAATAACAGCGGAAAAAACCTTTACCGCCACAGCTTCCGAAGGCAGCGTTACCCTTTCCTTTACCTTCGACACAAAGGAAATAACGCAGAATACAAAGGTAGTTGTCTTCGAGGAGCTGTATGTGGAGGGCAAGGACGAAGCAATAGCTTCCCACAAGGATATTAACGACAGAAATCAAACCGTTGAGATCCATAAACCAAAAATCACTACCTCGGCAACCTCGTACAACAGAAAAGACGTAATGGCTGTGGGTACAATCACTGTAGACGACTCTGTGGAGTACAGCGACCTGATAGTCGGCGAAAGCTACACGGTAAAGGGTGCGCTGATGGATAAGTCCACAGGCAAAGCCTTTACGGTAAACGGAAAGGCGGTGGAAGCGCAGACAACCTTTACCGCCACGGCAACAGCTGGAACGGTTGCGGTTAGATTTACCTTTAATGCAGGCGGAATAACCAAAAATACGGAAGTGGTTGCTTATGAACGCCTATATTACAATAGTATAGAAATCGCAGCTCATACGGATATCAACGACAAGTCTCAAACCGTTGAAATCTTAAAGCCCAAAATCAGCACTACCGCAACCTCAATGAATGAAAAGCACGCTTTCGGTATTGGCACTGTTACTGTTGACGACGCAGTAGAATACAGCAATCTGATTGAGGAGCAGGAATATGTTTTAGTGGGCGTGCTGATGGATAAGTTCACAGGCAAGCCCTTTAAGGTAAACGGAAAAACGGTGGAAGCAAGGACAGCCTTTACCGCAAAAGCGCAAAGCGGAACTGCTGCCGTAAGATTTGCCTTTGATGGCAGCGCAATAACCGACAATACCAAGCTGGTGGTATATGAAACCCTTTACAGAAACGGAACCGAGATCGCAAGCCATAAGGATATAAACGATTTGGGTCAGACCGTTGAAATTCATAAGCCTGAAATAAAGACCACTGCTGCCTCCAACGGAGAAAAGGAAGTTATAGCTATTGGCACAGTAACTATAGACGATGTAGTTTCCTACACGGATCTGATTGTGGGCAAGGAATATACTGTTAATGGCGTCCTTATGAACAAGACCACGGGAAAAGCCTTTACTGTAAACGGAAAGGAAGTTACGACACAGGCTAAATTCACGCCTAAAACCGCAAACGGCACTGTAACCTTAAGCTTTGCTTTCAACGCAAACGGAATTACCGCCAATACCAAGCTTGTTGCCTATGAGCGTTTATCCGTAAATGGTGTTGAAATTGCCGTTCATACGGATATAAACGATAAGGCGCAGACGGTAGAACTGCATAAGCCTAAAATCGGTACAACGGCAACATCAAACGGCGAAAAGGACGTTATCGCCATTGGCACGGTAACTATTGACGATGTAATTTCCTATTCCGATTTAATTGTAGGCAAGGAATATACCGTAAGCGGCGTTCTGATGAACAAGACCACAGGAAAAGCCTTTACTGTAAACGGAAAGGAAGTCACGGCACAGGCTAAATTTACACCAAAAACAACGAGCGGCACTGTTTCTGTTAAATTTACCTTTGACGGCAGCGCAATTACAGCGAATACCAAGCTTGTTGCTTATGAGCGTTTGTATCTGAATAATGTGGAAATCGCCGTTCATACGGATATAAACGATAAGGCGCAGACCGTAGAGGTACACAAGCCCACAATAGGCACGGTTGCCACCTCCAACGGTGAAAAGGAGACTATAGGCGTCGGCACTGTTACTATTAACGATACCGTAGCTTATCACGATTTAATAATCGGCAAGGAATACACTGTAAGCGGTACTTTAATGAACCAAGCCACAGGCAGGGCATTTACCGTAAACGGTAAGGAAGTGACATCTTCCGTTAAGTTTACCGCAAAGGCGGCTGACGAAACCGTTACCGTAAGCTTTACCCTTGACGGCAGTGCAGTAACCGAAAATACCAAATTAGTTGTATTTGAAACGCTGTATCTGGGCAGCACCGCTATTGCGGTACACGCCGATATTAACGATGAAGGTCAGACGGTTGAAGTTCATAAGCCCGAAATAAAGACTACAGCCACATCAAAGGGCGAAAAGGAAGTTATGGCAATCGACACTGTTACCATTGACGACGTGATTTCTTACAAGGATCTGATTGTGGGCAAGGAATATACTGTTAATGGCATTCTGATGAATAAGACCACGGGAAAAGCCTTTACTGTAAACGGTAAGGAAGTAACCGCACAGGCAAAATTCACACCTAAAACTGCAAACGGCACTGTAACTGTAAGCTTTACCTTTAACTCAAACGGAATTACCGCCAATACCAAGCTTGTGGCTTATGAGCGTTTATACTTAAAAGATATGGAAATTGCCGTTCATACGGATATAAACGATAAGGCACAGACAGTGGAGCTGCATAAGCCCGAAATTAAAACCACAGCTACGTCCAACGGTGAAAAGGACGTTATCGCCATTGGCACGGTAACTATTGACGATGTAATTTCCTACAAGGATCTGATTGTCGGCAAGGAATACACTGTAAATGGCGTTCTTATGAACAAGACCACAAGAAAAGCCTTTACGGTAAACGGCAAGGAAGTAACGGCACAGGCTAAGTTTACGCCTACTGCTTCCAATGGCAATGTAACCGTAAGCTTTACCTTTGATGGCAGCGCAATAACAGCGAATACCGAGCTTGTGGCATATGAGCGTTTGTATTTGAATAATGTGGAAATTGCCGTTCACACCGATATTAACGATAACGCACAAACCGTAGAGCTGCATAAACCGTCTATTGGCACAACCGCCACCGCAGATGGTGAAAAGGAAACTATTGCAGTGGGAAATATCACTGTTGTTGATACCGTTGCTTATCACGATTTAATAGCCGGCAAGGAGTACACAATAAGCGGTATTCTAATGAATAAGGCAACAGGCAAGCCTTTTACGGCAAACGGCAGGGAGATCACTTCAAGCGTAAAGTTTACAGCAAAAGCAGCTAACGAAAATGTTTCCGTAAGCTTTACCTTTGACAGCAGCGCAATAACCGAAAATACCAAGCTTGTGGCATTCCAGACCTTATATCTGAACGGTGTGGAAATTGCAAATCACAAGGACATTAACGATAAGGGTCAGACAGTTGAAATTCATAAGCCCTCTATCGAAACCACTGCAACCTCAAACGGCGAAAAGGAAGCTGTAGCGGTTGGAACTGTTACCATTGACGATGTAATTTCCTACAAGGATTTGATTGTCGGCAAGGAATACACGGTAAGCGGCGTTTTGATGAACAAGACCACAGGAGAAGCCTTTACGGTAAACGGAAAGGAAATAACCGCACAGGCTAAATTCACACCTAAAACAACAAGCGGCACTGTAACCGTAAGCTTTACCTTTGACGGCAGCGCAATCACAACAAATACCAAGCTTGTAGCTTATGAGCGTTTATTCTTAAATGGTGTTGAAATCGCAGTACACACTGATATTGAAGATGAAAATCAGACGGTTGAAATTCACAAGCCCGAAATTAAGACCACCGCCACATCAAACGGCGAAAAGGAAGCTATAGCGGTCGGCACTGTTACCATTGACGACGTAGTTTCCTACAAGGATTTGATTGTGGGCAAGGAATATACTGTAAATGGCGTTTTGATGAACAAGACCACAGGAGAAGCCTTTACGGTAAACGGAAAGGAAGTAACCGCACAGGCTAAATTTACACCTACTGCTTCCAACGGCACTGTAACCGTAAGCTTTACCTTTGACGGCAGCGCAATAACCGCAAACACCAAGCTTGTAGCTTATGAGCGTTTATTCTTAAACGACGTTGAAATCGCCGTTCATACGGATATTAACGATGAAGAGCAGACTGTTGAGGTACACAAGCCCAAAATCGGAACTACCGCAACGGCAGGCGGCGAAAAGGAAACTATTGCAGTGGGAAATATTACCGTTATAGATACCGTAGATTATCACGATTTAATAATCGGCAGAGAGTACACGGTAATCGGCGTGCTGATGGATAAGGCCACAGGCAAGCCCTTTACCGCAAACGGCGAAGAGGTAACAGCTCAAACCGTCTTCACCGCAGAAAAAACAGACGAAAATGTTTCCGTGAAATTTATATTTGACAGCAGTGCAATTACCGAAAATACAAAGCTTGTGGCATTCCAGACATTGTATTTAAACGGCGTTGAGATTGCGAACCACAGGGATATTAACGACGAGGGACAGACAGTTGAGATCCACAAGCCCGAAATCGGCACTTCCGCAAGCTCCGAGGGAGAAAAAGAAGCCTTTGCGGTTGGTACTGTTACTATTGAGGATATTGTAAAATATCACGATTTGATTATCGGCAAGGAATATGTTGTCAACGGCGTTCTGATGAACAAGGCGACAAACGAGCCTTTCCTTGTTGACGGCGAAGAGGTAACGGCGCAGACCGCCTTTATTGCGGAAAACTCTGACGGCGAAGTAACTGTTACCTTTACCTTTGACGCAAGCGGAATTACGGAGAATATGACTGTTGTAGCCTTTGAAACAATATCGCTGGACGGTGTGGAATTTGCGGTACACGCCGATATCAATGATGAGGAACAAACTGTTGAGCTTAGAAAGCCTAAAATAAGCACTGTTGCAACCGTTAACGGCGAAAAGGACGCTTTTGCGGTTGGCGAAACTGTAATTAAGGATATCATTTCTTATGAAAATCTTATTGTCGGTAAGGAATACACGGTAAACGGCGTTCTTATGAACAAGCTGACAGGCGAACCCTTACTGATAAACGGAGAAAAAGTAACGGCTCAAACAATCTTTACCGCCGATACCGAAAAGGGCGAGGTTGAGACAAGCTTTACCTTTGACGGAAAAGGAATCGCCGAAAATACAACACTTGTTGTTTTTGAAACCCTGTCATACGGAGAAGCCGAGCTTACAGCTCATACCGACATTTCCGATGAAAATCAGACTGTGGGAATTAAAAAGCCGCAGGTTGACACCAAGGCTTCAACCGATTATATTGTAGAAGGCGATAAATTCTTTATTGTCGTTGACGATGTAATTACATTCAAGAACTTTATTTCCGGCAAGGAATACACTGTCAAGGGCGTGCTTATGGATAAGCTCACGGGACAGCCCTTCCTTGTAAACGGTAAGCAAATTACCGTTGAAAAAACCTTTATCGCAAAAGAGGCTGACGGCGAAATAACTGTACGCTTTACTATTGACGCTACTGATATTACTGAGGAAATAGATGTAGTTGTATTTGAAAACGTGTATCTCGGAGAAGAAAAAATAGCGGCTCACGCAGATATAACCGATGTTGATCAAACCGTAAACCTTATTCCCATTGATGAAGATGTGCCGCTTGGTACAATGCCGCCTACAGGTGTTGGATTTGGTTTTGGAATCGGAGCATTTGTTTTAGCTGCCGGTACTGTTATTGTTTTTGGTCGACGCAGGAGGAAATGAGGTAGAAAGTATGTCAATGACAATATGTAAGAAATACTGTCGCTTTATCCTGTAAAAGGGATAAACGCAAGGCGGATACTTATAGCACAATTTTTCTTTTCAGAGTTGTGATATATGTATCACAAAAACGGATACATATATCACAATATTTTTTTAAAACAGAAAGGGGAAAAAATGGATATTAAAGTAAGCTCCATAACTCTCTTGGACAGAGAAGAAAGCAAAACAAAAGCAATAGCAACATTAGTCATAAATGATGAATTTGCTATACACGGAATAAGAGTAATTGAGGGCAAAAACGGCGACTTTGTTCAAATGCCCCAAAAACGTGACGGCAGCGGAAATTACAACGATATTATTTACCCCGTAACAGCCGAGTTAAGGGAAGAGATTAACATTGCCGTTCTTGAACGGTATAAAAACCCTATCTCAATCGATAACTTACAGCTTATCGGCAGCTATGAAACAAAATGCGATATTCACTACATTGATCGCACAACAATATGGGACGAAGCCGCCCACGCCTATGCAGAAAAAGATAATGTGACTATTTCTCAGCTTCAAGCGGCATTTATTGAAGCAAAACAGTTTGCCGCAGCTGTCAAGGAAAGTGAGAAACTATCCGATGAGCCACAGCAAAGACCTGTACAGTCAAAAATATATGCTTTGCTGAATGATGTTAAAAACAATGAATATCTGAAAGCAGTAGGCAAGATTGTTATAGACGATGCTATTGTGATTACAGGTGTAAGAGTTACCGAGGGAACCGTAGTTAATACAGCCGAGGACGGTACAAAAAAAGAAGAAAAGAAAACTTTTGTCGGTATGCCCTCATATTCAACTGAAACTGACGAGTTAAAACAGTACGCACATCCAATCACAAAAGAGTGCTACGATAAAATCAACAACTGCGTTATTGCAGCGTATCAAAATATCGGCAGATTTACATACAAGGGTGTTAAATTTTCGGAGCTTGGCGAAGAAACGTCGAACATCGGCGGAGGAGATCTGAACAACAGATTTGCCGAAAAACTTATGGCAGAGCTTGAAAAACGAGGAATACCCTATAACGCAAAAATAGATAAAGACGGGACTACAAGGCTAACGGTAAAATCCTCCGACAAGGAAACGGCTGAAGGCATAAGAAAGGAACTTAAGGAAATCCTTAATCCCCCAAAGCCTAAGCAAAGCAGATAGTGGGAGGTGATCTGAAATGATGAGTGAAGATTTAGCGAGTCAGTCAATGTCAATGGCACAAAAATCCGCTGAAATAGCAGTGGAAATTGCCCGACTGCTAAAGAGTATGTATGACAGTCATTCTCAAAAGAAACGGTCGCTCGGTCAAGCACAGGAAACCGTAAAAGAACCAAACGTTAAAAGCGGCAAAGTAAAGCTGGCACAGCTGAAAAAAACAGGTGGCAATATCTCAATGCAAACTAACATTTCCGTTCGTGATATGGAAGCGATCGCCGCCAAAGCCAAGGATTATGACATTCCTGTTTCCTTTATAGGCAAAGGCGAAAATGCAGAAAATGTAACATTGGCATTCAGAACGGACGATAAAGCTGCCGTTGACCAAATTCTGAATGAAGTAATGACCGAAAAGCTTACTGTAAAGCCCGATGATTATTTAATGTTTGAAATGAACAATCTCGGCGAGGCTCAGACTATGGAAGCAATGCTGAAAGAAAATGATATTCCTGCAGATATAGCCATAGGTGCTAACGGTAAGTATATGTGCATTTACGAAGCCAAAAACGCCGAAGTCTTGAAAATTATAAAAGAGGATCTAAAAGAAACTCACGAAAATATCAGTAAAGGCTTTGAAATTGAAAATAACGGAAAAAAGTATACGCTGACCGATAAAAATGCGGAAAAAACAATCACTTTATCCTCTCTCCCTACCAAGGAAAAGCTTATGCGAATATGCCGTGAGCAGTTTGGTTTCAGCGAGCATAAAGCGGCGGTAGCCGCCAACAAGTTTGAAAGCACCCTGTCTGGAGATAGGCTGAAATATTTCCGTACTGATACTCGCCAAACTGCCTTGCTTAATAACTTCGAGCGCAATATTCATTTAAAGGACGACAGTTTGTTGGTAAAGCCCTATTCTTTCACAAGAGCAAATTTTTCTTCAGATAATGTAAACCGTTACCTTGTAACCAACGGAGAAAAAGCCGCCGCCCTTATTCCTGACAAAATGAGCCGTGAAGAAATGGCTGATGCTGTGCGGTACAAATTGGGAGTAACCGACCCCGAAACAATAAAGGCGATTGTTGATAAAACCGAAAAAATCGAGGTTGCCAACAAAGTTGCGGAAATAAAGAAGGAAGCGGAAATAGCAAAACAGAACGGAGATATTGCTATTGAAAGACGTTCCGAAAAATTCTTTGAAGCAAGTCAAGGAGCTGAAAGAAAAAGCTATGATCTGACCGATAAAAAGCAGTCGATAAAAGCTTTACAGAACGATTTCGGTATATCCTCGGAAAAAGCCGAAAGAATTTTCCAAAAGGCGCAAAATCAAAGCCCCCTGCAAAACGATTTTCACAAGATGGCAGAAAAATCAAAAGCACAAACTAAAACAAAGCCTATTACGGAAAAGAAAACGAACAAAGGGGCGAGAAAATGAGTGCAAAAGGAAAAAAGAGAACAAGTTTAAGCATGATAATAATTTACTTTTGCATAGTTCTCGTTGTGCTTTATTGCGCCGCAGCTGTGGGATTGGCTTTTGATAACTCCAAAGATGAAAACGGCAAAATAGATTTCAGCGGGGAGCTTTTGACTAATGTCGAAAGCTCCTTTGCTGATTATAAGGGCATTTTGGAGAACATCAGGGATGAAGAAACATATTGCTGTAAATTTACCTTTTTCGGAGCAATGTTTGTTGGCATATATGCCCTTTTAAAATACACAAGCAGAAAAAGACTTCACCGCAAGGGCGAAGAACACGGCTCTGCACGTTGGGCAACGGACGCAGAGGTAAAAAAGCTTGCTGACAAAAAGAAAGTCAAAAAGGGCGAATTTGACAACAATATTTTGCTTACACAGGAAGTTAAAATGTCCCTTAATACAAGACAGCATCGAGAAAACCTCAATGTGCTTGTAATAGGCGGTTCGGGTTCGGGTAAATCCCGATTCTATGTTAAGCCGAATATTATGCAGCTTAATACAAGCTATGTAGTTACAGACCCTAAAGGTGAGCTGCTGCGATCCACAGGAAAGCTCCTTGAAAATAACGGCTATAAGATAAAGGTGTTTAATCTCATTGATATGAGAAACAGCCACAATTATAACCCTTTTGCTTATGTCTATGACAGAAAAACAGGTGAGCTTAATAAATCCTATGTTATCAAAATGGTAAATGTTTTGATGAAAAACACAAAGCAAGAGGGGGCAAGCGGCGGCGATCAGTTTTGGGACGATGCCACAAAAGCACTGCTTTCAGCTCTTGCTTTTTATCTTTTGGAAAAGGGCGCAGATAATGAAAAGAATTTTGCCTGGGTTATGCAGCTTTTAAAGCAAGCGGAGGTCAAGGAAGGCGAGGAAGATTACGAGTCGCCGCTTGATAAAAAATTCAATGAGCTTGAAGCGGAAAATCCAACATCTATGGCGGTAAGCTATTACAAGGATTTCAAAAAAGCGGCAGGAGAAACGGCAAAATCAATCCTTATATCTTGCGCTGTGCGCTTGCAAGCCTTTAACTTACCCGATGTCGCAAACCTTACCCATACCGATACACTGGAGCTTGACAAAATCGGTGATGAAAAAACAGCGGTATTTGTAATAATCCCGTCATCTGACGTAACCTTTAGTTTTTTGGCAGCTATGATGTATACGCAACTCTTTGATACATTATACGATACCGCCAATTTCAAATACGGCGGCAGACTGCCGGTACACGTCCGTTGCTTGCTTGACGAATTTGCCAACATTGGCACAATACCCGATTTTGACAAGCTGCTTGCTACAATGCGTTCAATGGAGATCTCGGCAAATATAATCATACAGAATATAGCACAGCTAAAGAAAATGTATGACAAGTCGTGGGAAATTCTTACGGGTAACTGTGACAGCTTGCTTTTCCTCGGCGGTAAAGAAGCTTCAACTACTGAAATGATTTCCAAGGCTCTTGGTAAGGAAACGATTGATGTTGTATCACAGAACAGGTCAAAGGGTCGCAGAAACAACAGCACCTCAATAAACAACAGCATTATGGGGCGTGAGCTTCTTACAGCTGATGAGCTTACCGTACTTCCAACAGACAAATGTATTCTTATGGTAAGAGCCTTTCACCCATTTTACTGTCATAAGTTTGACATTGAAAAACATCCGAATTATCAGTATCTTGAGGATAGCGACAAGAAAAACGCCTATCTAATTGATGATGTTAAAACCCTTGTAATGCCCTCTATCGCTTACAATCCTAATGACCATATTGAAAAGGCGGATGAAAACATAAGCGAAACGGACAAAAAGATAATGGAAATCTTAGAACAAGCACAGATGAAGGAGGTAAGCGAAATTTTGAGCGATATAGATATACCCGATGACGATTTTGATTTGGAAATTGAGTTCGGAGACAATGAAGCTTCGGCAGGAGATACGCCGCAGGATGATTTCACAGAATTTGACAACGATGACAGTGAAAATCCTGCTGAGGTTATATTTGCCGATGAAATGTCGGAAATGGAGGATAAACCGTACAACGGTGAACCTCTTGAACGTGTAGATATGTCAAGACCGCTTTCATTTGAAGCGGATGATGAAGTGCTTATGGACAACGACGAGTTGTTCATGTAGCACTTATTTTTTACAATTTTACGATTTGTGAAAAAATTTTTTATTTTTACGGAGGAAACTCAAAATGAACAAATTAAAAAAGCTTGGTTCAAATGCTAAGGACTTCTTTCTGAAGCTTAAAGAAAAGAAAGCAAAACTTACAACGCAGCTCGCTGTGTCGTTTATGAGTATGCTTGTACTTGCTGTGCCTATATTTGCAGAAAGTGGCGAAGAAAATGCCGGAGAAGAACAGTTTATGTCAGTTATCAACTTTTTCGCCACTTGGATTGGTCGAATTGGATTGATAGTTGGATTTATTGGAGCTATTATGTTTGCATTAGCAATCAAAAATGACGATGCGGATGCCAAAACAAGAGGATTGATGACCTTGGCTTCGGGATTTGTTGTCTTTGCGGTAACAAAAGCGATAGATATGTTCATTACTTGATGATGTGATACATATATCCATTTTTTGTTTATGCCGCTAAACAATAGCAGCATAAACATTTATTTTTATGAAGGAGGTAAAATTTTGGCTTGGGAAGTTTGTACTTGGCAAACAATGAAGAATTTTTTCGTCAGCTGTATAGATAATCTTAACAATATGTACAACACAGCAGTTGGTATGTTTGGTGCCATAAATCCTTTTAATCTCAGCAATCCCGCAGTCGGAGGTTCATACGCAGCATCAGCAAATCTTAAAGATGTTTTGCAGGGCATATCTGATGTAGTTGCAGTTGTCGCCCTACAATTATGCGTGTTGTTTTTTCTTTTGGAGTTTTTTAAAAAATCAATGGATTTACAATGGGTCAAGTGGGAAAATGTACTTATGTTTTTATTAAAGCTGATATTTGCCAAAATAATAATTGATAACTCAATGGCAATAATGGAGTGGATATACACAGTGTTCAACGATTTGGCAAATGTTGTAAATACTGAACTAATGTCTTCAACCGGAGGTACTTTTATACCTGTAAGATCATTGGAAGACGATGCTACGGCAAGTGATTATTGCAACTTCTTTTTAACGGCGGAGGAATATCAATACTATACGAACGATGGCGGATTTTTAGGTTTAAGCAGAACACTTAAAATAATAGAGCTATCACCTGCAATGTTTATCGCACAGTGTGTAATGCTGATAACGGGAATTGTTGTTTTTGCCAGGGTATTTGAAGTGATAGTCTACACAATGATAGCACCAATTCCCTTTGCGTCATTTGCCAGCGAAGAACACAGACAAATTGGCATTGGATTTATAAAAAATTATGCCGCCGTTTGCCTTCAAGCTCTTGTAATAGTAGTTATGTTTGCTGCATTTGCAGCTTTGGGCAACGAGCTTGAAAATTTGCAAGGAACATATGCTGCAGGTGCTTGGGGAATATTACTGAAGGTTATTTTATTAGGTTTAGGCGTAATAAAATCGGGCAGTTGGGCTAAAAAACTATGTGGTGCAATATAAAGGAGAAAAAATGGCAATAGAAATAAAAATCCCAAAGGAAATAAAGGAATATAAGGAAACCTTTTTATTTGGACTTACAGTGAAGAAATTTATTTCACTTGCTCTTACACTACTGATATGCGTACCGTTGTATATTTTCGGTAAAAACTTTATGCCTGAGGAAATGGTTTCTTGGGCTGTAATAATTATAGGCGCACCTATTCTCGGCATCGGTTTTATAACATACCATAATTTGACGTTTGCACAGCTTGTAAAGCATTTCTTTGATATGAACTTTCGTCCACAGAAGCGCAAGTATATAGAATTACCAGTGTTTTGGTATGCAAGGCAGCAAATTATAGCCGATATGCTTTTAATTGAAACGGAGCAAAAAAAGTTTACCTTGCTGAAAAGAAAAGTATTAACACAGGCAAGTTTCAGAAATATATTTTCCTTAGTGAAAACAGTAAAGGTGTAGAGCTATGAAAAATAAATTTGTTATAAACAGGAAAGGATAAAAAGTATGAATGACAAAGGATATATAGTTTTATCTCCCTCTCACAAAATTCCTGATATTTCAACCGAAAACGGTGCTACCGCAAGAGAGATTGACAAAATGCGTGTGGCAAAAAACAAGCCAAAAAAACAAGCAAAATCCACTAAACTTGATAAAATTAAACAAAAAGCCGAAATTCGCAAGGTTTCCAAATCTACACAGGATACTTTACCGTATATCTGCTTTTGCAGCGAATACATAATGTGTGTTGATAAAAATAGGTTTTCAAAGACTTATAAGTTTGATGATGTAAACTATACATCGGCATCTTCAGATCAACAGGAAGCAATTTTCCTCGCTTATTGTGATATGCTTAATGGAATAGATACAACAGCAGATCTACAAATCACTGTTCACAATAACAAGGTGAACCGTCGGGATTTTGAGCGTAAAATTCTGTTAAAACCCAAAAATGACGGATTTAACCAACACCGTGAAGAATATAATGATATGCTCCGTGAAAAACTTATGCAGGGACAAAACGGAATAAGTTGCAGCAAGTATATGACACTTACAGTAACAGCGACAGACGTTGAATCGGCGGCACAGAAGATAGCCACCATAGAGGTGCATTTAAGAATGGGATTCCAAAAAATAGGCTCATCAATCGTTCCACTTAATGCAAATCAAAGAGTGAGAATATTGGCAGATATTTTTCGAGGAGTAAATAAAGAGATCCGACCTATTTCCACACAAGAATTTCAGCGGCAGGCTGAAAAGTCCCTTTGCTGTCCCGATTACTTTGAATTTAAAAACGACTATTTTATGTACAATAACAGCTACGCACGTCTGCTGTTTGTAAGGCAGCTGCCATCATCGCTTATGGACACTATTCTAACAAATATTGCCGAAACCAATCTTAACCTCATAGTTACGGTAAATATTGCGGCGGTTGAACCCGATATTGCCATAAAGACAGTAAAACGTCAGCTCACCTCAATGAAAGCCGATCAGATAAAGAGAAATAAAAAGGCTTCTCAGCACGGTGTTTTTATTGATGTTACCTCGGAGAGTCTTAAACACAGCTTGGAGGAGGCTCAAGACTTGCTTGATGCCCTAACCTCAAAAAATCAAAAAATGTTCTTGACAAACCTTATAGTTATGGTAATTGCCGACAATTACAATGAGCTTGAATCCAATACCGAAAAGATAATATCAGTTCTTAACACACACGTTTGCACTACTGCCACTGCCTTTTTACAGCAGGAGGAATGTTTAGCTTCGGTCCTTCCGATAGGAAACTGTAAGCTTGATGTACGCCGTACCCTAATTACAGAGAGTACGGCTGTTTTTATGCCCTTCAATGCCCGTGATCTAACACAGGAGGGCGGTATGTACTACGGTCTCAATGCGGTAAACAACAATATAATAATATTTGACCGCAAAAAACTGATAAATCCAAACGGTTTTATTTTAGGCTCTCCGGGAAGCGGTAAATCCTTCAGCGCAAAGAGAGAGACGCTTAATGTTTTCCTCTGCACCGATGACGATATTATAATTATTGATCCTGAAAGAGAATATACGAATCTTTGTCGTGCTTTAAACGGCGAGGTGATATATATATCCGAAAATTCAAAAAGCTACTTGAACCCATTGGAAATTGTTCTGACAGATGACAGTGATGACGACCCCGTAGCAGCAAAATTAAATTTCTTTCTATCTTTTTTTGAAAAAATAATGGGAAAATGGGGCATTACTCCCGAACAAAAAACAGCCATTGACAAATGCCTGCACAGCATTTACAACCCAATTTTATCGGGGCAGACAAATGTTATGCCTACCCTCGATGATTATTTTAAAGTGTTGGGAGCATATTCTGAGGAACATCCCGAAGCCAAAAGCCTTTATAGTGCCTTGGAGCTGTACGTTACAGGTTCTATGTCCACATTTGCCCACAGCTCCAACGTAAATACAAATAACCGTGTAGTGGTTTATGATATCAAGGAACTCGGAAAACAACTTAAACCGTTGGGTATGATGGTGGTACTTGAAAACCTTTGGGACAGAATTGTGAAAAACCGTCTGATTGGCAGAAATACACGCATTTATATTGATGAAATATATTTGCTGTTTCAAAACGAACAAAGCGCAAACTTTTTATATGAGCTGTACAAGCGTGCAAGAAAATGGGGCGGTATTCCCACGGGAATTACGCAAAACGTGGAAGATCTGTTGAGGTTCGAAACAGGGCGCTCAATGCTTTCAAACTCCGAATTTATTCTAATGCTGTCTCAATCTGCCACAGATAGAGACAAGCTTGCAGAGCTTCTGAAAATTCCCGAAGAAAGTATGCAGTATGTTACAAATGCAGTTGCAGGAAGCGGCTTAATGTTTGCAGGAAGCTATGGCATTACTCCATTTAAAGACGACTTCCCGAAAAATACAGAGCTATATAAGCTTATGACTACACGCTTCGGCGAAGCGGATAATAGCGAGGGCAAAAAGAATGAGGGAAATTCAAACAGAAATTCGGCGTGATACCATTGAAAACAAAAAAGACAGAAATCAGATAGAGGGTAAAGCAAGCACTAAAAGTAAGGTGCAAACAGGTAAAACATCAGGTCAATATTCATATTCGATTAATGACGTTTATGATGCACGAACAGCCGCCTCAGTGGAAAGGCGAAGAGCAACGGCAATAAAAGAATTTAAGGAAGCAAAGCAAAAATTGTCGGATATTGCTGAATCCTGCCCTGAGATAACTGCAAATTTTGATTTTTCCTTGAACCAAGCAAAGGAAATTTCAAAATTAGCCAAGAATCAAAATATATCCCTGCAATCACGGCACAACTTAAAAACAGCTGCACAAAATGTGCAAAAAGCACAGGAAGAATTTAATACTGCTCTTGATGACTTTAGAAAATCTGTTAAATATATTGAATCCAAAATTGAACTTGAATCTTATGATTTCAGTAAAATACAAAGTCTTACCAAACAAGCGCAGGAAGCAATCGATAAGATTTCCCAAGCAAAAGCAAAAGCAAAATCGTCAATCAGTGAATTAAATACATTTTCAAATACAATTTCTGAGAAAACACAAATCAAAGCTTCAAGAGCGGCTATGGTTTCCAAATTCAAAAATGCAGCAACAGGCACAGTGATTGGAGCTGTTAATAAAGGTATTGTTGCTTCTACTATTACAGCAAGAAAAATAAGCGAATTTTCAAGCAATAATGATTCCGGCTCAACTGTGGCTAATCAGGTAAAGGAAGTCGCAGAAGCATCCGTTTCAAAGTCATTCAGGGCTTCAAACAAAGCTGTAAAAAAAATTAATCAGCAAATAAAAACCGCTAAAAAATCTGCAAAAACTTCTAAAAAAACCTTGAAGACTGTTAAGAAAAAAACACTGAAAACAACCGCAAGGACTGCAAAAACGACCGTAAAGACTGCGGAAAAAACAGCCGCAGCCGCTTCTAAAACTGCAAAAACCACATCAAAAGCAATGTATGAATCTGCAAAGGCGGCTGCACACGCTGCGGCTGAGGCAGCAAAAGCTGCTGCACAGCTGGCTTCCAAAATAGCAGTGAAGATTAGTGAAGCGATTGTTGCGTTAGCAGAATCGCCTGTCGGTTTAATCGTCCTTGTAGTATGTGCATGTGTTGTGTTGGTTGTTGTTATAATAAATATTATTCAAGGAGCTGTTCAAATTCCTGTATCATCGGTAGGTGCAATAGGATCTTCATTAAGCTGGCTTCTTGATGGAGACGAGAATAACAACACTACATACGATAATATAGCTGCTCTTTACAGAGAATATGAGCAAAAAGCAATTTCGGCTATGGAAAGCACAAGAACGTATTATTTGGATCAAATAGGCGAAATAAGCTTTGAAGAAAGGGATAGTCTCGTTCTTAATGATGCGTCCTTTTATCCTGCGTCGTCGGCAGACGGGTATATCCAAAGCTTTTTTGCAGGTATCAATTATGACGATTATGTGTATCTACTTGAAATATGCAGCATAAAAAAGCTTCGTGATGAAAACAGCGACCAAGTCACCTTTGAAGAGACAGACATATTCAATTTTTTAACAGGCTACTGTTATGACTTTGACATAACCATTATAAGTAATCAGCCTTGTCCTACATCAGATTGTAAGTCAATCACTTGGTATCATCCCGATGGGGATTGCCCCGACGTTTCCGAAGATGATGACACCTGTGTTGGGCATTTATATTATTTTTGCGATCAGCACCATAAAAAAGTGATAATAACAATACAGCAGGTATCTAAAAATATTCTTGAAAATGATGTGTTGATTCTTACAGATACAGAAAAATCTATGCTTAACTTAGGTGTAGAGCTTATTAAACAAGCCATACTTCCACAGGAGGTAACAACATAATGCTAAAAAATTTCAGAGATTTTTATAGAAATCAAAAAGAAAAGCGTTTGGAAAAACGAAATAAGCCTTGGAACAAAAAGCAAAAAATCATTTTCCTTTCCGTATTCGCTGCTGTGATAATATATGTTATTGTTTCGGTAATTATATCGGGAAAAGGAGCAGACGGAGAGAGCTATTCCCTACCAAGCCTTAATTTATCAGTGAATGGACTTGATATAATTCTTATTTTCTTATTGGGAATTAGTTTTGCGATTTTAAAAATACGTGCATACATAAAACGCAGAAAGGATGATAAAAAATGAACACAAAAATTTCCGCTTTGAAAAAGAAAATTGAGCTTAAAACAACACAGCTTAAAAGCAAAGAGAAACTTTTACTCCGCAATAAAGAAGCGGTTAAAGAAATCAAGTGCGAAATTGAGCAGCTTAAAAATGAGCTTGCAAAAGAGGAAATGCAGGAGATGAGGGAGCTCATGGGAGAGAAAAATCTTAATATTGATGATGTTAAGGCTGCTATTGTTTCGGGAATTATTGTCAGCAGCAAGCCTAAAGAAAACGAGAAAAAATCCGAAAAAAGTCAAACACAGGCATCTGATATAGCAAAGGATATAGAAGAAATAAACAAGGAGGAACAAAGAAATGATACTAATATTGGCTGAAAAGCCCAGTGTAGCAAGGGATATAGCCCGTGTAGTGGGAGCGACAAAACGTTCCGATGACGGTTATATGCAGGGGAACGGCTACATAGTATATAATTTCTTGGGACATTTAGTGAGCCTTTGCGATCCGTCCGATTACAACGAAAAATACATCAAATGGAATATGGCGGATTTGCCTATAATTCCGCAGCCGTTTCAGTATCGTCCTTTGGCGGATAAGGCTGAACATCTGCAAAAGCTGAAAAAGCTTATAAACAGCTCAGAGATCGACAGCCTGATATGCGCTACCGATGCGGGACGTGAAGGAGAGGTTATTTTCCGTTACGTCTATGACTATATCGGCTGCAAAAAGCCTTATAAAAGACTTTGGATAAGCAGCTTGACAGACGAAAGCATAAGGAACGGTATGGACAACCTTGTTGACGGTAAGGATAATTTATTTAAGGCAGGAGCGGCGAGAGCACAGGTAGATTGGCTTGTGGGAATGAACCTGTCCAGACTGTACAGTATTTATTTTCAGACAAAGTTATCAATCGGCAGGGTGCAGACAGCTACTCTTAATATGATTGTACAACGTGATTTGGAGATAGAGGGTTTCAAGAAGAAGCCTTTTTACAAGGTCTTACTTGAAAACGGTGCGGAATGGTTTGACGAAGATCGAGACAGTTTTCCCGAAAAATCCGAAGCGGAGAAAATAAAGGTACAGTGCCAAGGTAAAACTGCAAAGGTTATACAGGCTGAAAAAAAGAAAAAGACGGAAAACCGTCCTATTCTGTATTCTCTCACCACTTTGCAGATAGATGCCAATGACAAATCGGGCTTTTCCGCTGCCAAAACCTTGACGGTTATGCAGTCACTCTACGAGAAAAAGCTGCTTACATATCCGAGAACCGAAAGCAACTATCTGACCGAGGATATGAAGCCCGAAATTCCTGTTATAATCAAGCTTTTACAATTTTATGACAGTGACCGTGTAAAGCATTTTGACGAAGTGGGACTGAATATTGATAGCCGTGTTATTGATAACAGCAAAGTTTCCGACCACCACGCCATTATTCCCACTAAGGATATACCTAATTCCGCAAATATGGAACTGACCGCCGATGAAAAGGCAATACTTGACCTTGTAATCAAGCGGTTTTTCCTCGCATTTGAACAGGTTTATGTTTACAACGAAACAGCATATATTTTTGAAATCGAAGGCAACAGCTTTAAACTAAACGTGAAGGAGCCTGTTTCTTTGGGGTGGAAGACTTATGTAATCGAGAAAGCCGAGGAAACGCAGAGAGAAACAAAGGCTTACAATGAGAGTGATACTTTTAACGCTAACAATTTAAGCATTAAGGACTGTGAAACAACACCGCCCATAGCCTTTACAGAAAGCACACTTCTGTCTGCTATGGAAAATTTAGACAAGCGCATTGAGGACAAAGAGCTGAAACAGTATGTCAAGGCAAGGGGCTTAGGAACTACCGCCACAAGAGCTGCCATTATCGAGCGCATAATTTCATTGGAATATGTGGCAAGAGATAAAAAAGCTTTAAAATCCACCGAAAAAGGACGGTATCTGATAGCCAACATTCCAGAAGCAATAAAAAGCGTAGAAATGACGGCGGAAATGGAAAGCCAGCTTGCAGCGGTTGAGAACGGAAAGAATAATCCCAAAGCCGTTATTGACAGTGCCGTTAAGCTTGTGCGTGATGTTATGGAAATTGAGAGCGCAAAACAACACGAAAACATAGGCGCAGTAACCAAGGTTTCCATCGGCAAGTGTCCTAAATGCGGTGGCAACGTCTACGAAGGCAACAAAGGCTTTTATTGTGAGCATTACAAAGATGAAAAGACCTGTAATTTCACGATATGGAAAGATGATATTTTTTTCAGTTCCCGTAAAAAGATTCTTACTGTCGGTACTCTCCAAAAGCTACTTGCAAAGGGAAAGGTACTGTTAAAAGGATGTTATTCCGAAAAAAGCGGTAAAACCTATGACGCTTATATTGGCTTTAACGATTATGTAAGCAAGGATGGAAAACAGAGAGTAGGATTTAAAATCATTGAATTTGTAAACAGTAATAAGGACGGAGGAAAGAAAAAGTGAAATTCTTTAAAGTGATACTGAATACGGTAGGAAAGGATAATGAAAAGGTGATTTTCATTATCCCTCCCGCCGAAGAAAAGGACGAAAATGGAAATCCCGCCTACGATGAGGATTTTTTGCTGAGCAATACCGAATACAGAAGCTATCTTAAGGAAACAAAGGCAGCGGTCGTGTCGGTTACATATATCCTATACGAAGTGTACGACAGTACAAAGCTCAACTATGACGAGCTGCTGCAATCCGAAAGCAGCTTTTTTAAGCTTGACCAAAATGATTATCTGATTGAGGTTAAAAAAGTTAAAACCAAGGGTGGAGGCAAGAAATCACAAACAACAATGTATTTTGTGTTAGGTATAGTCGCAACTGCGATCTTATCTGTGCTGATTTACGGAAGCAGTTTAAAGAAAAGCAACGGTAAGCCGGACAGCAGCGGCGATACAAGTAATACATCTGTGGATACATATATCACAACAGAGGAAGTGCAA
This sequence comes from uncultured Clostridia bacterium, assembly GCA_947427325.1. Classification (GTDB taxonomy): domain Bacteria; phylum Bacillota; class Clostridia; order Oscillospirales; family Ruminococcaceae; genus Ruminiclostridium_E. The sequence continues at coordinate 38,061 of CANEHP010000001.1, forward strand.
ATGCCAATCACCAATGGCGAAGGTGAAGCAAATGAGGGAAACTCCACCGATCCGACTGTCATCATTGAAACATCAAGCGAAGCGGAAACTATAAGCACTGATTTAACTGTCACGACATCAACTGAAATGGTTTTCACCTTAACGTTCGATAATAACGGCGGCGTTGGGTCTCTTAACGAAGGGCAATATACAAACGGAATCGTGGTGGATCTTCCTTTCACAGGTGTAAACAGGATAGGTTATACGCTTATGGGCTGGGCTACCGCACCAACACAGCCTTATACACTTTATGACAATGAAACGAGCAAATACGTAATGCCGTCCTTTCCTGCAACTTTGTATGCAATATGGACTGCCACCGAATATGAAGTCATATATAACTATCAGGTAGGCACCAATGCCGTTACATCGAAGGACATGGTCAAGTATGGTGAAATAATTCAGCTTATGGATATAAATAGTATTCCTTCCAATGCAGGAAAATTTGTTGGATGGGCACTGCTGCCAAATTCCGATGAACCTGTGAAAAGCCTAACAATGCCTGATGGAGGAATTGAGCTTTATGCGATTTATAAAAAGGGATAAAAAACCTTTTTATTTTTTTGCTTTTTCTCAGTTCACTATTGACTTTATGGATTTAAAGTGTTAAAATATTATTAGGAGGTAGTAAGCAAGTATGTCCCGTTTAGAGGAAACAAGGAAAATACTTCAAACCGCAGTTGAAAAGCTGCACACGGATAAGAAATATTTTGTCGAATGGCTTAAGTATTCGGGAAGGTTTTACAAAATTCCCGCAATGCATACAATGACATTATTTGAAAGCAATCCCCAGGCAACAATTCTTACGGATTATGATAATTGGAAAAAGTATGGTAATGCAGTTAAATTTCAGGAACGAAGCTCAGCGGCACTGCTTGATAACGGAATTGAGCTTAAGCACTACTTTGACATCAGTCAGACAACAGCCAAGGTTATTCCTTTTCAGTGGAGTATCGATAAGGATATTACCGAAGAATTTTTGAAAGATGAAGCAAAGATAAGCGGCAGGAGTTTCCGAAATATGGCTACCTACATAAATACAGTTGCCATAAATCATATCGCTGATAACGCCGAAGAAATTTTATCAAAATTTCCCATTAATGAAGCTGACAGAAAAGCTTTCCTATACTCCGTTTCCACTATGGTGATGACGGTTATCGCCGCACGGTGCGAATATAAAAGCACCTACAAATACAAAACACCCGATATTCCTGACCTCTCTGCATTGGATATGCTGAAAACAAATGAGGACATAGTTAAGCTGTGCGACACGGTGCAGCGCAGTGCAAAGGCTATATTATCCAAAATGGAGAAATCCATTACGCAAATAATCAATATCAGAACGGAGGCATTAAGAAATGAGCGAAATAGAAATGAGGAAGCTAATCAAGGAATGGAACAACAAGTATCCCAACAACAAGGCAGCATCGAAGGAACTTCTGCACGAGGACGAGAAACAGGAAATGATCTGGTGCGAGGAAGCACAGGAATGGTTTCCGATGTATACAATGGAGGAGAAGGACAGCGGGACAATAGTGTACAAGCTGAACAGGGAACAGAATTTCACATACAACCCGATATTCTCAGACGTGAAGTCGGAAACGGAGGAAATCGGATATTACGGCAGGAAGTGGCAGGAGTTTATGCAGGAGAATTACCCGGACACGGTGCTGACAATGAGTATCAACAGCTTGGATTGGGAGATGGTATCGAAGAAGGTGGATACCGAAGCGGAGGAGCTTTATCAGACATTGGAGAAACAGTATCTGAAAGCCAATCCACGCCCCACAACGTTTATGGAGATAGCCAAGTGGGAGAAAATGAAGCAGCTGGAAATCGATCACGAGGTAATGGAATCGGTGGTACTCCAATATCGGGAGAGCTGAAAGGTAATACGGAAAAAACAGCGGAGGCTTTAAAAGAGGCTTCCGCTGTTTTGCGTGATACATATAGCACAAATCTTCCCACAATTACCTGTGAGTTGAGTGAAAGTTCTTTTTTTGAAGATGAAAAAGTTTATTCTGTGTACGATTTTGACAGACTTATGAAGCAAGCTGATGATAAACGAGTATTGGGAACAAAGGCAGCGATAGAAAAATACGGCTCAAAAGAAGCTTGGTATAACTCACAAGTTGATGATGAATTTACTCAGTTTATGGGGTATGATAAGGTAAAATTTACAATCAATATGCCAAACGGTGAGCATTATACGGAAAGACAGGATATAGGTGACGGTTATGGCGGTGTTATCAGTTTTTTAAGTCAATATCCTAAATACAATGAAATTATTCCCATTCTTAATGAAGCTGTTATACGCCAACAAGAAATAGACGAGCTTAAAATCCGTGATACATATATCACAATAAATGCAGTAAGAATGGGGGATTTTTATGAAATTTTCGGGGATGAAGCTAAAATTGTCGCCGAAAAATTGGGATTGGCTCTCACATCAAGAAATGGTGAGCCAATGGTGGGATTTCCGCAGCACACATTGGAGCAGTACATAGAACGTTTGAAAAATGTGGGACTTACTGTAAACATTACAGATAATGCAGAAAGAAGTTATACCGAAAATGTTAATAATGCCTTTGAAAAGCTGAAAGAAAAACATACATTCTCACCTGAAGCTAATGAATTTCTTGGCAGAGTTGAAAATCAAATCATAATCAATCACTATGATAGTTTTAACCTCAAAAACCTGACAACGCCTTTATTTCAGCAAAAGTATGGAAATATTGAAAGAATAAACGAGATTTTGTTCAAAGGTGAGCTAGCAACAGTAATAAATGAGATAAACGCATATATTAAAGGCGAGACTTTGAGTAAAGAAGCAGAAATTAACACTGACGGTAATCAATGGTTTGTCACCGATAAAAAAGACGGCAATACAATTCTTTATGAGAAAGAGGATTTCTTCTCCAAAGAAACGCAAACTTATAAAGAATACTTAAAATCTGTTGCGGAAAACAATCCTGATTATGCAGAATATATCAACTCTCATATTCCAAAATTGTTAAAGGATATTGACGACATTGAAGAGTCGCTCGCAAATGAATACAGAGAAGCCGAATATGAAAAGCTTGCTGTTGAATTAGGAGCAGGAGGCGGTTATGGCGAAGATATGGCTAATTCTGCAGCAGAGAAAAGGCTTGCGCAGCTAAAAGAACTTATTGAAAATAAGGAGTACGATGCCAAACTAACACAAAGCAGTTTCATTGAGATCGCCACTGATTTGTTATCGGCAAATGAAACGGTAGCCAACGCTCACAAAAATGCCACCGAACAAGAATACCGTCTTGAAATAACCAAAGGGATCGAGCAGATTTTCACCGAATCCGTTTCAGGTATCCGTGACATCGGATATTCTACCGCCGAAATATCACCGCTGTATAATGCCTTTCAAAATCAAAAAGATGTAAGGGACTATATAGAAAATATCGTTACGGAAAATGTTGATATTGCTTTGACCGCAGAAGAAAAAAGGATAGAAAATATTCGTCAATTTGCAAAAGAGCAGAATATTCCGTTCTCGGAAAAATATGATGACGGAGCAGAAGATTTTGATCCTTACACTGCTGATGGAAGTATGTCTTTTGAGGATTTCCGCAAGCGACAAAAACTGTATATAGAAGATTTTGGTAATAATGAACAAACACAAGACATTGACCTAAAGGCTAATGTCGGCGAATTGCACAATTTCACCATTGCCGACCAAAATCTCGGCGCAGGCGGATTAAAAACCAAGTGCGCTGCCAACATAGCCGCTATCAAAACCCTAAAGCAGATCGAAGCCGAAAACCGAACCGCCACTCCCGAAGAACAGGAAATATTGTCAAAATATGTGGGTTGGGGTGGTATGGCACAGGAAGTTTTCAGCGGTAGCAATGAAAAATGGGCAAAGGAACACGCTGAGCTTAAAGAGCTGCTTACCGATGAAGAGTATGCAGCTGCACAGGGCAGCACCTTAAATGCCCACTATACCTCACCAACGGTCATAAACGCTATCTATAAAGCACTTAACAATATGGGATTTAAAAAAGGAAAGGTGCTTGAACCCTCTATGGGTGTCGGCAATTTCTTTGGCTGCTTGCCCGAAAAAATGAAAGACAGTGAGTTGTACGGTGTAGAACTTGACAGCATCACAGGAAGAATTGCAAAGCAGCTGTACCCTAATGCCGATATTCAGATAAAAGGCTTTGAAAAGACTAATTTCCCCGATAACTTCTTCGATGTAGCAATAGGCAATGTTCCTTTTGGCAGCTATGGTATAGCAGACCGACAATATGACAAGCACAATTTTTATATTCACGATTACTTTTTTGCAAAGACCTTGGATAAGGTAGCTGAGGGCGGTATTATTGCCTTTATCACTTCCAAAGGCACTCTTGACAAGGCAAATCCAAAAGTGCGTGAATATATAGCGCAGCGGGCGGATCTGCTTGGGGCAATCAGAATGCCTAATACTGCATTTAAAGGAAACGCAAATACCGAAGTAACGTCCGATATTATTTTTCTTCAGAAACGTAAAAATGCCCCTGTTAAGACGCCCGATTGGGTATATTTGGGCGAAACTGCTGACGGCGTTCCCATAAATCAGTATTTTATCGATAACCCCGAAATGATGTTGGGAAAAATGGAGTATTCCGTAAAAATGTATGGCGGCAAAAATACCACCTGCACTCCTTTTGAGGGTGAGAATCTGTCGGAACAGCTCAACCAAGCAGTATCGAGGTTAAAGACAAATATTGCCCTTAATACACGCACTGAAAAGCAAGAAAAGGCACGAGGACTGATCTCCGCCACCGAGGACGTCCGCAATTTTACCCATACAATAATTGACGGTAAAGTGTATTTCCGTGAAAACGACATAATGAAAGAAAAATTCATTAAGGGACAACCCGTCACAGGAAAGCATTTAGAGCGAATTAAGGGACTTATCGAACTCCGTGAAAAGCTGCGTGAGGTAATAGAAGCTCAGACCGAGGGCTGTACCGATGAGAAACTAAAGGAGCTGCAAGGAGATCTGAATGATCTGTACGATAATTTCACCAAAAACAACGGATATATCAACGATAAGGGAAACAGAGATGCTTTCCGAGAAGATGACGATTATAATACCTTATGCGCACTTGAAATAATAGATCCCGAAAAACACACGGTAACCAAATCCGAGATATTTACCAAGCGCACTGTTAAAACAAATAAGGAAATAACCAGCGTTGATACTCCGCAGGAAGCTCTGCAAGTATCTTTGGATATGAAGGGCAGAGTTGATATTCCGTATATGGCAGAATTGTGCGGAAGCTCTCACGAACAAGTCATTGATCGGCTTGTAAGCGAGGGCATTATTTATTTAAACCCCGAAAATTATGAAGAGGAAGGCATAGGAGCTTATGAGGAAGCCTCCGAGTATCTTTCGGGAAATGTACGGCAAAAGTTACGCATTGCGGAGCTTGCGGCAGAAAAAAATCCTGAATTATTCAACAGAAATGTCGAAGAGCTGAAAAAGGTTATTCCGCCTACCATAGAAGCAGGAGAAATTAAAGTTAGATTGGGTGTTTCTTGGGTAGAAACCGAAGATTATCAGCGATTTTTATGTGAAAAAGCAGAAGCAAAGTTTTCAGGCAATGAAGCAATTCGCCGTACATTTATGGGAGAATACAAAGTGCCAAACAAAAAGGATCAGAGTCTTTCGGCAACCTCCACCTATGGTACGAAGAGAATGACTTCTTATGAAATATTGGAGCAGTTGCTCAATAACCGTGATATTATTGTCAGAGATGCCGTCATAGATCCCGATGGAAAAAAGCGTTATATCATAAATAATGAGGAAACGCAGCAAGCGAAAGAAAAAGCAAGAAAAATGCAGAGCAAATTTCAAAAATGGATATGGGAAGATCCCAAAAGACGTCAAAAATATGTGACAAAATACAATGAGCTTTTCAATTCCATAGTGGGACGCAAATATGACGGATCGCATCAGACCTTTCCCGAAATGTCACCGTATATTGAATTGAAACCTCACCAAAAGGACGCTGTGGTGCGGACCAAATACGGCGGTAACACCTTGCTTGCCCACTGTGTAGGCGCAGGAAAGAGCTTTGAAATGGCTGCTGCGGTAATGGAAAAGAAACGTCTCGGACTGATCAACAAGGCGTGTATGGTCGTTCCCAAGCACCTTGTAGGACAGACAGCTAATGAATGGCTGCGGCTTTATCCTCAAGCAATGCTGCTTGTTGCTTCGGAAAAGGATTTCACTGAGGATAACAGGCAGAAATTTATTGCACGATGCTGTACAGGAGATTATGCGGCGGTCATTATGTCCTATGAGCAGTTTGAAAAGATCCCTATGTCCTTTGAGTACCGTGAAAAATTTATGACCAGAGAAATGGATCTGCTCGAAAAGGCTATCGAGAATACAGACAAAGATGACAGGTCAACTATAAAGGATCTGGAGAGAGCCAAGAAAAATCTTGAAAAACGTATTGCCAAGCTTCTTGACGGCGGAAAAACCAAAGATAGATCTCTGAATTTTGAGCAGCTCGGTTTTGATTGCTTAGTTGTAGATGAAGCCCACAACTATAAAAATGGGCTTGTAGTCACCAAAATGTCAAGGGTTGCGGGTGTACAGACCACTCCTGCGCAAAAATCCGAGGATATTTTGATGAAAACACAATATTTAAACGAAACCTACGGCTGCAAGAATATTATTTTTGCCACCGGAACGCCTGTCTCCAACAGTATGACAGAGCTGTACACAATGCAGCGGTACTTACGTCCCGATCTGTTTAGTAATGCAGGCTTACAGAACTTTGACGATTGGGCAAGCAACTTTGGAGAGGTGGTAACGCAGCTTGAGCTTAAACCTGCAGGTGATGGGTACCGCCCGAAGAAGCGGTTTTCAAAATTCGTTAATTTGCCTGAACTTATGCAGATGTACAAGGAGTTTGCGGATATCCGCACTGCCGATATGCTGAATTTGCCTGTGCCTGAAATTGAGGAAGGAAAGCCGCAGACGGTCGTATCTAAGCCTAACGACTTTCAAAAATCTGTTCTGCAGATATTGGCTGAACGCTCTGAGCGTATTCATTCGAGAACGGTAGATCCTCGTGAGGACAATATGCTAAAGATCACCAACGAAGCAAGGCTGTTGGGTCTTGATGCAAGGGCAATCAATCCTGCCGCCGAGAATTACCCCGACAGCAAGGTGAATATGTGTATCGACAACATTATGAAGATCTATAAGGAAACCAAGGATCAAAAGGGAGTTCAAGTGGTTTTCTGCGATATTGCCGTAAACGGCGATGACGGTAGATTTTCGGTTTATGATTATCTTCGTGAAGAGCTGGAAAGGAGAGGTATTCCAAAAGATGAGATATGCGCTGCAGGTGATGCAAAGAACCAAAATCAGCGGAATGAAATGTATGCGCAGCTGAGATCAGGCAGTAAACGTATCGTGTTGGCATCAACTACTAAAATGGGAACAGGAGCTAATATACAGACACGGTTAGCCGCATTGCACCACCTTGATATTCCTTGGAAGCCCTCGGATGTAGGACGGATTTTGCGGACATTCAAAATAAAAAAGAATGTGGAGG
>CANEHP010000002.1 GCA_947427325.1 uncultured Clostridia bacterium
GACAAAATTTGCTCGAAAATCTGCGCACCATTCCTATGAGAACAAGTTCTTATTTGCCATTTTTTATACTTTTGGGAATTGACGGTTTACAGTTGACGGTTGAGGCGTCGGATTCGCCGACGGATTTGAAATTTTACGTTTTTGCCGACATTTCAAGCCGTTACTTTAAAAAAATTCCACATTCGCACAGGCGATAAGACCGACTGATGATATTTAAAATCGGCGAAGCCGTTCCGCAACCGTCAACTGTCAACCGTCAACTGTAAACTGTCAACTTTTAACAACCCCTCGGAATCGGTATAAGCCGCACTCCCGCCTTTATTTTCCCGTTCTCTCCACCGAAACAACTCCCTCGATCTTTTTCAGCTTTACAATTATATTTTTAAGCTGCTCTACTCCGCTTATTTCCATTGTAAGAGATATATTGGCATTTCCGTTTTTTAAATTATGAGCGTTCATCTCGTGAATGGGAATACGGCTGGCGGCTATCGCCAGGGTTATATCGGCGGCAAGTGCGGTTCTGTCCTGCGCCACAATATCAAGGGTGGCCTGATAGGTCGCTTTCTGTCCGCTTGCCCATTTTACGTTAATCCAGCGGTCGTCGTTGGCAGGGTTCTTTTTCTGATCCTCAACGTTTTTACAGTCCGCCTTGTGCACCGATACGCCGAAGCCCCTTGTAACAAAGCCCACTATATCGTCGCCGGGCAACGGGTTGCAGCATTTGGCAAATCTTACCTCGCAGCTGCTTATGCCGTCTACGATAACTCCGCTGCTTTGCTTTTTCGCAATGGTGCTGCTGATCGCTTCGGCTATTTCCATGCCCGTTTGAGGATTTTCCGCAGGCTTTTGCAGCTTAAGGTAATCCTCCTTGGTCTTTTGCATAATCTTGCTCAGCATTACTCCGCCGTACCCTATTGCGGCGTAAAAATCATCTACATTTTCAAAATGCTGTCTTTTGGCTATCTGCTTAATAAATTCTTCATCAAGGGGAATGCCGCTGCGTTTCATTTCTGCGTCAAAGGCGGATTTTCCCCTGACGATATTTTCTCCCCTGCATTCTCTTTTAAACCACGCCCTTATCTTTGCCTTGGCCTCATTGGTCTTGGCTATATCCAGCCAGTTGCGGTTCGGTCCGTAATTGGGGCTGTTGGTGGTCATTATCTCAACAATATCCCCGGTTTTAAGCTGATAGTCGAAGGTAGCCATTCTGCCCCTTACCTTTGCTCCCGTCATACGGTTGCCCACCTGAGTATGAATGGAATAGGCAAAATCTATAACGGTAGAACCCACGGGAAGCGTTACAACATCGCCCTTGGGGGTAAACACATATACATCGTCCGGGGCAAGGTCAACCTTTACCGCCTCGGCAATCTGCTCAACATCGTCAGCCTCCTGCTGCTGGTCGAGAATTTGTCTTATCCAGTCAAAGCGCTTTTCTCCCGCTACCTTGCCGTTAAGTCCCGCCTTATATTTCCAATGGGCGGCGACGCCGTACTGGGCGGTATTATGCATTTCAACGGTACGGATCTGCACCTCAAAGGGTACGCCCTCTCTGCCGATAACGGTGGTGTGAAGGGATTGATAGCGGTTAGGCTTGGGGGTTGCAATATAGTCCTTGAAGCGGTAGGGAATAGGTCTGAACATATCGTGTATTACGCCTAAAACATTGTAGCATTCCACAATGGTATGCACAATAACTCTTACCGCATAAATATCGTAAATTTCCTCAAAATTTTTGCCCTTGACATACACCTTTTTATAAATGCTGTAAATGCTTTTAACCCGCCCCTCGATAACGGGGGAAGGCTGTATATCGGTAATTCTTTCCGAAATTCTTCTTTTTATTGTATCAATAAAGCTTTCGCCCTTGTCCTTTCGTGCGTTTAAGGCGTTCTGCACCTCCTTGTAGCCGTAGGGGTCAAGGTAATAAAGCGCCATATCCTCCATTTCCTCTTTGATATCATACATACCGAGGCGGTGAGCGATGGGCGCATAAAAGCTCATGGTTTCAAGAGAAGTTTTTCGCTGCTTTTCGGGGGGACGGCAGGCAAGGGTTCGCATATTATGCAGTCTGTCCGCAAGCTTTATAATTATCACTCGAATATCCTTGCTCATAGCCATAAGGATCTTCCTGATATTTTCCGCCTGCTGTTCCTCCTTTGTATTTAACGGCACCTGACCTATCTTTGTAACTCCGTCCACCATAAGAGCCACATCTTCGCCGAATTTTTTCCTTATGGTGTCAAGATCGACTCCCGTGTCCTCCACCACGTCGTGAAGCAGGGCGGCGCAAAGGGTATCGGTATCCATACACATTTCAAGAAGAATATACGCCACAGCCACAGGGTGAGAAATATAAGGCTCGCCGCTGGTGCGCACCTGTCCCCTGTGAGCCTTTTCGGCAAATTCGTAGGCTGCTTCTATTTTATTCAGATCATACTGCTTTTCTCCGCTTCTGATACGATCGGTAAGCAGTTCTATTGTATAGATCATTGTCAGTTCCTCGCTTCGGCTTCTCTCTTTCGGTTCTTCGCTTGGGCTTCTCTCTTTCGGTTCTTCGCTTCGATTTCTCTCTTGTCAATTTCTCGCTTCGACTTCTCTCTTGTCGATTCCTCACTTCAGCTTCTCCCTTAGCCGCAGGATAAAGGGGCAGTGCTCCAAATCCGCTTTTCCTGTGGGATTTTGCAGGATTACGGCGTTCTCAAACTCGTTTATTTTCATAAGTCCCACACTTGCAAACAAATCAAGGGTAATTCTGAACATACAGTAATTTATTCCCACAGCGTATGCCATATCCGCACAGGAGGAAAGGCAGGAATTTCCCTTTACCATATCGTAAACCGTTTTTTGAACCTCTCTGTTTGGGATAACTCTTTTTGCAAGGGCGGGATTTATAGGCTCGTTAAGGCACAAGCTTTCGTAAGCGTTTTCGGCGGCAAAAAATCTGTCCTGATTAAAGCCGCTGCGGCGGATATCGCTCAGTCTTAGGTTCACCGAACGGCTGCCGTTATATTCATTGATTTCCGCCGTAACCAGCAAATCTGCCCTGTCTCCCTCCTTATAGCCAAAGCCGTCGTATGTAGAGGAAAAGTTGACCACCTTAAAATCCCTGCCGCCGATTTCAGCGGTAAAGGCTACATATTTTCCCTCCTTGAGAGATTTTAAGCCCTTTATTTTTGCGCCGCCTATATGAAATACAGGAGAGGGATTTCCTTCTCCAAAGGGCTGAAAATACTCTAAGCTTTCTATGTTTTCCAAAGTAAGCTCATCTGCGGAAAGGGAAGCCTCCGCCATTATTATATCCCTTGGCATAACGGGATTATGCTTACCCGCATACCGGTTTACGGCTTTTATAAAGTCGGGGATTTTTGCGGTTTCAAGGGTAAAGCCTGCCGCCTTGTTATGACCACCGAATCTTATAAGCAAATCCGACAGCTCCGTAAGCATTTCAAAAAGGGAAAAGCCTTCTACGCTTCTTGCGCTGCCCCGTGCCGTTTCTCCCTCCTCGGTAATAACAAGAACGGGCTTTCCGAATTTATTCAGCAGCTTTGAAGCCACAATTCCTATTACGCCGTGCCGCCAGCCCTTTCCGCTGATTACGAGAACTCTGTTTTTTATGATAAGGGGGCTTTCGTCTATCTGCCTGCTTATCTCCGACAAAATGGCTTTTTCCTCCTCCTGCCGCTGAAAATTAAGCACACTGAGGTTTTCCGCCATTTTGTTGTACATAAGGGGATTATCGCACAGAAACAGCTCCGCCGCTTCCTTGGGGTGAGAAAATCTTCCCGCTGCATTTATTCTCGGGCATATGGTAAAGGCTGCCGTACCTGAGGGAATTTCATCGTCCTCGTGAATGCCGCACTGTCTCAGCAGTGCGATAAGACCGCCGTTTTCCGAGTAGTTAAGACCTTGCAGTCCCTGCTTTACTATAATTCTGTTTTCTCCCGTAAGGGGAACTAAGTCTCCCACCGTGCCTATGGCGGCAAAATCTCCCCAATTTTCCATAACGCTGTCTATATCGTTTTCCAACGCCATAACAAGCTTTAAGGCAACTCCGCAGCCCGCCAGCTCCTTGCATTTGCTGAAATCGTCGGGTCGGTGGGGGTCGATTACCGCTTTGGCGGCGGGAAGCACGTCGGGTACTTGGTGGTGGTCGGTTATTATTAAATCTATGTTTTTTTCCTGTAAATATCTTGCTTCCTTTGCCGCAGAAATGCCGTTATCTACTGTAATAATAAGCTGAGTGCCGTTTTCCGCAAGATAATCTATGGCTTTTTTATTAAGTCCGTAGCCCTCGTCACGGCTCGGAATATACCAATCTACCTCTGCGCCCATAGCTTCAAGGTAGTTGTAAAGAATTACGGTAGCGGTAATTCCGTCGCAGTCATAGTCGCCGTAAACGGTGATTTTATCGCCGTTGTCCATAGCCTGCTCTATATACTTTTTTGCCTTATCCATATCCGCAATTTCCATGGGATCGGAAATGCGGCTGCCGTTAAAAAAATCCTCTGCGCCTTCTCTGTCTGTTATCCCACGGTTAAGCAGCAGCTTTGCCACAAATTCGCTTAAGCCTGTTTCGCCCGCTAACTTTTTTACAGCAGAGCTGTCCTGCTGTTTTATTTCCCATTTTTTCATATTTAAAACCCGTCTTGTTGTATTGTTTTTTCTGTATATTACCTTTGTTTTATTCAATAGATAATATCATTATACTACTTTTGCGGGATTTGTCAAACTTTTAATAATGTTACGGAATTTTTATTAAAACACAAACTCACCTTTCATCATCTTCAAAAGAAAATTCATTAAGCTCCTTGAAATCCAAAAGCTCCGCCAAGGTCATATTCAAGGCGTTGGCAATTTTATGCAGACTTCTTACAGTAGGATTTTTAGAGTTGCCCTGAATGATATTATCTATGGTGGATTGCCTTACATCGCTCATTATGGCTAATTTGTTAATTGAAATATGCCTTTTTGAACAAAGACTCTTTATCCGCATTGAATACAACTCCGAATATTGCATTTTATAATTACCTCTTTGTAATGTATTACTCATAAATGGGTTAATTTAATAATGATGCCAAAACAAAGCATTATTAACCATACATGGGTTGACAAATACAAAAAATTATTATAAAATATTATTACCCATATATAGGTAATAATATTTAGAGAGGTATGATATGAAATCTTGTACATTTATTGGTCATAGAGATGCATCAGAAGAAATAAAGCCGTTAATAAAACAAACGATTATAAATTTAATAGAAAAAGAAAGGGTTACTGATTTTTATGTAGGAAACCACGGAAATTTTGATAGATGGGTATACAGCACACTTAAAGAAATAAGTGAAGAATATGGCAATATATATTATACAGTAGTTCTTGCCTATTTGCCGAACAAAAAGGAAGATGTTATTTATAAAAATACCACATACCCCGAAGGAATAGAAACAACTCCTAAGAAATTTGCAATTTCATTTAGAAATAAATGGATGATTAACAACTCAGACATTATTGTTGCCTATGTTAGGCATTCTTACGGAGGAGCAGCACAGTTTCTCAAATATGCAAAAAACCAAAAGAAAATATAATCAATCTCGCTGAAATAAATTTATAATAATAGGACTTGTTTGAAAAATCAAAAGCACCGCCTTTTTGCCCCCAAACGGTCATCTTCTGCGTCAAAGAATCCACTGCGGTTTTTCCTTGAAGCTAACCGGTTTGTGGCAAAAAGTCGGCACTTCCCCTATTTTCAAACAAGCCCTATTATATTGTCCTGCGAGGTTATCCTCACACGGTAAAAAGTTTTTTTACAGTCCCTTATTCCTTCTTTCCCGACCTTGCATCTTCCCCCACAATATGAACATCAACCTGATTAAAGGGAATGGTAATTCCATGTTCGATAAACGCTGCCCGTATCTGTTCCATAAGGTCAAAATACAAGGTCCAATAATCCTCTGTTCTGCACCACGCCCTGACTGCAATAACGATTGCGCTGCTGCCATGCTCCTTTATGCGCACAAAAAGCTCCATGTCCTTTAAAACCGACGGGTTATTTTCCAGCACGTCAAGAATAATTTTCTTAGCCTTTGGAAAATCATCATCATAGGAAATGGCTATTGCCAGATCGGTGCGGCGCATTTCGTTGCCGTCGTTATTGATAATCGTTGCGTTTACCGCCTGACCGTTAGGCACGAATATGGCTTGATTGGTAAGGGAATTAAGACGTGTGTGAAGCAGGGATATATGGGATACCGTACCCTCAACTCCGTTAGTGCTGATATAATCTCCTATTTTAAAGGGCTTTGTTATCATCAGCAGAAAGCCCCCCGCAACATTGGCAAGGGAGTCCTGAAGGGCAAGTCCTATAGCTACTCCCGCCGTGCCTATTACGGTGATTATTGAGGTAACGGGTATTCCCAATATACTGAGCACTACGGTTACAAGCAAGGTATACAGCACTATTTTAACTATCTGCATAGTGAACTTTGTAACCGTAAGCTCTAACTTTGTCTTACTAAGTCCCTTTGACAGCAGCTTCAAAGTCAGCTTTGTAATCAATGCTCCCACTGTCAGAATTACTATTGCAAGAATTATGGTAGGTATTGCGGCAACTACGGAATCCAAAAGACCCTTAAAAAAACTGCCTATTTCGGACAGCGTTTCCTCGGGCTTTTCCGTAAGATTATGAACGGCGTCGTTCAGCGTGGGTATGTCGGTTGCGCCTGCTGTTAATGCTTCGGCGGCGCTTACCGCTTGGGAGGCTGTTAGGAGGGTGTGGCAGATATTCATATAAACTCCTGTACAAAATATAAAAGTTTACGGTTTTTCGGCAAATGCCGTAAAAATAGGCAAACACTGTAAAAACAACAGCTCCCCGCCTATGCAGGGAGCTGTAATTATACAAAAATTATTCTTCTTCCGAAACGGTTTCCTCGTCAGCTTCCTCAGGGTCGTTTTCATCGGAATCGGCAGCCTGCTCTTCAAGCAATTCCTTGATGGAAAGGCTTACTCTGTTCTTTTCCTGATCAATTTCGGTGATCTTAGCCTCTACAACCTGTCCTACCGTAAGGTACTGAGCAACATTTGTAACTCTGTCAAGGCTGATCTGGCTGATATGGATAAGGCCGTCAACGCCGGGGATAATCTGAGCAAATGCACCGAAGGGAGTGATGCTTACTATTTGCACCTTTACCACATCATCAACTGCAAATTCGGCAAGGAACTTTGTCCAAGGGTTATCATCGGGGTTCTTTGCGCCAAGGCTTACCCGCTTTTTCTCGGGATCGTAGCTCTTAACGTAAACCTCAAGCTTATCGCCTACGGAAACTACTTCCTTAGGATGCTTGATCCTGTTCCATGTCAGCTCGGAGGAATGAACCATTCCGTCTACTCCGCCAAGGTCAACAAAGACGCCGTAGCTCTCCATGGACTTGACCTCGCCCACATACCTCTTGCCAACCTCGATTTCAGACCAGAATTTCTCCTTAAGCGCGTCGCTTTCCTCCTTAGCAGCGTTTCTGATAGAGCCTACTACCTTTCCCCTGCCCTCGGAAACTTCGATTATCTTAAGCTTAACTTCCTTTTTAAGCAATGCTTCGAGCTTCTTTGCAAGCTCCTCGGGATTTTCGGGCTGTTCTCCTCTTCTTCCTCTGGAAATTCCCGTGTGAGACGCAGGAACAAATACTCTTGTGCCCTCGCAGGAAACGATTACGCCGCCCTTAACAACATTGGTAACAACTCCCGTAACGGTGGTGTTGCTTGTGCAGGCTTCGGCAAGCTTTTCAAGACCTGCCGCTGCGTCGACACGCTTTTTGGAAAGATACACTATGCCGTCCTGATCGTTAATGCTGGTAACAACACATTCGATCTCATCGCCGGGCTTAACTGCGTCCTTGGGAAGCGTACCGGGTGTGGCGGTCAGCTCGTCTGCGGGTATGTAGCCGCTGTGCTTTGTGCCGATGTCTACAATAGCTTCGGTATTGTTGACAGCTACAACATAAGCCTTTACCCTATTCCCTATATATACTCTTTTAAAGGTTTTGTCAACCTCCGCCATGAAATCGATATCCATTTCATCGTTCTTTGTGATTTCGCTCATATACCTATGAACCTCCTTAATTTTGCCGTAGGGAGTAGACGCCCCGGCGGTAATACCTATGTTAATATCTCGAACCTGTTTTTTTGAAACACGGTCGGATAACACAGCCATAATTTCGTCTGCCGAAAGCTCTTCTGCGCTTTCGGCAAAAAAAGTTTTACAGTGCTTTTGGCAAATCTCTGCAAGCTTGGCGGTATTGCTGCTTTTTCTCCCGCCTACAACAATCATTAAATCGCAGTTTGAAGCCAATTCTTCCGCTTCATTTTGCCGACAGGTAGTCGCTCTACATATTGTATCAAAAATTTTTAAATTTGTACAGTGCTTTTTAACAATTTTTTTATATTCTATCCATTTTGACAATTTACCTGTGGTTTGTGATAGGAAAATTAGTGGATTTTGCACAAAAGAAGCTTCGTTTTTCGCTAAATTTTCAATATCCTCGGCAGAGTTCACAACCGCCGCCTTAGTAAGGCAATGCCCTACTATGCCTTTAACCTCGGGGTGAGAGGGATCTCCCGCAATAAGAACATTGGCACCCTTTCCGCTTTCCTCCTCCACAATTTTGTGGATTTTTACCACCTTCGGACAGGTTGCGTCAATATAGTCGATATTTTGTCGAATAAGCTCGTCATATACCCGTTGCGCCACTCCGTGACTTCTTATGATAACGGGCTTATTTTCCTTTATCTCATC
Source organism: uncultured Clostridia bacterium (assembly GCA_947427325.1). Taxonomy (GTDB): domain Bacteria; phylum Bacillota; class Clostridia; order Oscillospirales; family Ruminococcaceae; genus Ruminiclostridium_E. The sequence continues at coordinate 8,795 of CANEHP010000002.1, forward strand.
AAGACTGTCAACGGCGTAAACTCCTTTATTCTCCAGATCCTTTATTACAAAGGGATTGTGGATAAGCTGCCCTAATGTATATCCGCCGCCTGCTTCGGCTAATTTTTCCGCTTCGCTTACGGCTCTTTTTACACCGAAGCAAAAGCCCGCAGTTTTGGCCGTTATAATGTTAATATTCATATTTTTATTTAAAAAACAGGTCATAAAACGTCTTCAGAGCCGGGAACGGCAATATGATACTCTTCGCAGATCTGTTTCTGCAAAATTGAAATATCCTCCATAATTTTTGAAGATGCTCTTTTTATCTGTTTTCTGTCGTTCATATCCTCTATGGCTATTTCTTCCTTGGGAATCATTTTACCTACGGCTATTGTACAGTGACGCTTTTTTCCGTCGGGAGCGTACATAATGCATACCGGCACAACGGGGGCGTCTGCCGTTCCCGCTATCACCGCAACTCCGGATTTTGCCCTTGCCAGCTTTCCGTCCTTTGAACGTGTTCCTTCGGGAAAGATTATGAAAATCCTGTTTTTCTTTATGTCCTCAACGGCTCTGTCCAATGCGCCTGTGTCCTTTGCGCCCCTTACCACGGGAAAAGCGCCGCACTGCTTGATTATCCGGGCAAAAATTTTGTTTTTGAACAGCTCGGACTTTGCCATAAAGCTGAAATGTCCTTTAAAAACGCCTGCCAAAACAGGGGGATCGGAGTAGCTTTGGTGGTTGCATGCCACAATAAAGCCGCCTTTTAAATTCGGGATGTTCTCTCGGTTTAATACAGTCGCCTTATACTTGATGTGGAGGAAAAATATTTCCACCAATTTTCTGAAAAACATATACATGGTTATATGTCGCCTTCTTTTTATGATTTAAGATATATATAGGGTTGATTCTTTTCCCTTAAAGAATAGATTTCCTCTAACATTGAAATTTGTTCTTCCCTGCCGCATTCCAAGGGTTCTTTGTGGCTTAACAGAAGCCTGCTTGCTTTAAGTCCCTTCAACGTCCTTATAAGCCCTTGCAGCTGTCCCGCATTATAGACCGCTTTTCCGTTTTTTACTTCACAGTAGGTGCTGTCTCCCAAAAAGGCAAAATCCTCATGCTCCAGGCCCACGCAGCCCTTAGTGTGGGAGGAGGGTATGGGAAAAAGGTGAATGCCGCCGTCAAAATATAAGTCCTTATTTACTTCGGTTACTTCAATATTTTTCTGACCGAATTTTTTTCGGGTAAAGCCGCCGCCGTAAATTTTACAGTCCCTGCCTGTTTCCATGCGGTTTAAATTATCCGTATGATCGGCGTGAAAGTGAGAAAGAACGATCCTTTTTTCTCCCTTTATGCCGTTTATAAGCTCTAAGGCGTCCTCATTGCTGCCCACGTCAAAAATCCATGTAACATTTGCCGCCGAAACCATACCCACATCTGCCGATAGGGGAGGGGCTGAGGCGGGCAAACAGGATATTGAGGGGGATATCCTTATTAAGCTCATAATTGCATTGCCTTTTTAACCAAGCCCACAACACTTTCCACCGACTGTTCAAAGGTAAGGTCGGAGGTATCCAAAAGCACTGCGCCCTCCGCCATTTTCAGAGGGGCTGCCGCTCTGTGGCTGTCCTGATAGTCACGGCGGTTAAGGTCGCCCAGCACCTGCTCAAGGGTAGTTTCCACGCCCTTGTTTACAAGCTCCTCAAAACGTCTTTTTGCACGTATTTCGGGGGCGGCGGTAATAAATATTTTTACCTGCGCTTCGGGCAGCACCACCGTGCCTATATCTCTGCCGTCCATCAGCACGTTATTCTTTTTGGCAATATCTCTTTGCAGCTCCAATAAGAATGCTCTTACAGCGGGAATTTGGGAAACGCTGCTGGCTACCATGGATATTTTGGGAAGCCTTATTTCCTCGGAAACATCTTCTCCGCAAAGAAAAATATGCTGTTCTCCGTTTTCGATTTTGATCTCTACGGTAATTTCGTCAAGAAGAGCCTCAACCTTTTCGGCAAAGCTCTCGTCGCTGTCGGAAACTCCCTTTCTTACCGTATAAAGGGCAACTCCGCGGTATAATGCGCCTGTATCTACATAGATAAAGCCTAATTTTTTTGCGCTTTCACGAGCTACCGAGCTCTTTCCCGCACCTACGGGACCGTCCATTGCTACTGAAATCATTTTTATTTTCTCCGCTTTGCTTATTTTTTGTTATTTGGTTTTTAGAATATGTTCCTGTTTTCCGTATTCTTGCCGTATTATTAAGATTTGCCGAAAAGATGCGTGCCAATTTCTATGAGAACAAGTTCTTAAGATTGTATAATTTTGACGGCAAGGCTGCCGGAAGCGATTGCCCAAAGACGGCTTGGTATGCTTGCTCTGTCTCCTTATCAAGCCTTATTGAATTTGTTTTAACGGCGTTGGCTGTAAATTGCGTTTATTTGTTCTTCGGAAAATCCCGGACTGCGCATTGTTTCTATGGTCCTTTGTCTTTCTTTTTGTTCGCCTTCCTGTCTGCCTTCTTGTATGCCTTCCTGTCTGCCTTCTTGTATGCCTTCCTGTCTGCCTTCTTGTCTGCCTTCCCGTCTGCCTATTTGTCTGCCTATTTCTTAACTTTCTTTTTTCTCGTTATAAATCTTTTCATCTAAGGACATAAAATCACCTCCAAATTCAGGGCTGTTTTTTATAGGCTCTAACATCTTATCAAGCTTTTTAATAAACTGGCTTGACAAATTATTAACGGTATCGGCATTAGAGCTGTGAAAATACCTCAGCAATTCTACCAGCTCGGGCTTAACTCCTCTGCTGTCCTTTCCCTTTGTGTTCAAAATCACCTTCACGGTTTCATCGCCAAGCTCAACAGAGGAATCCTCCATGAGGAATCCTCCATACAGATATTTTTAAAAGTATAACGGTATAAACCCTTGTCAAACAAATCGAAATCGCATACAAACACAATTATGGTTTTCGGAAGCTTGCTGTAATCGTATTCGCCGCTGGGCATCTGTTCTCTGTCGATTAAGGATTGATTAAATCTGATTCTTTTGGGAATATTTCCCTTATTGACTACCTGAACCTCAATATTGTAAAGAGTGTGTTCGTCGTCCTCCAAAAAAGCGTCAAGGCGTACGCTGCGGAAATTGGGCTCGTTGGATATTGTGTGCTGAGGCTGTTTTAGTTCCACGTGATTTATTTTTATATCAAGCATACGCTCAAGCAAGCCTTTGAGAATTTCCTCGCTTCCCGCTTCCTGTATAATACTAATTCTTAATCATCTTATAGACAACTTTGCAAAAACTCTGCATTTATTGCTTCGTCAAACCGCCTTGCTATATCGCATATAGCTGCGGCGGCTTTCCTTGCACTAAACGCAGCCTTTTCGCAAATTTGTCTACAATCTGATTAAGAATTAGTATAAACAATCCGAAAAGATAATCGTCTATCAGCGACAGGTCGGAAAGACTGCGGAATTTTCTTTTTTCTTCTTCCATAGAACCGCCTCTTTTCTGCGCATTTTCTCAATTTAATTATAGCATATAGTAATTAAAAAAGCAAGAGGAAAGAAGCTCTGACCTCCTGCTTTTTAATACGGCTTCGCATAGCTCGGCTTCGCATAGCTGCCGCTTTTCGGGCTTTGCCGAATGTTCGCAATTTCTCCGCCGACAGACGCAAGCCCTCCTTGAAATATGCCGATATTTCTTCATCGGATTATATTATCAGTGGTTTTCCGTAAGCGTTACCTCAAATTCATGCTCCTCGTAAGAGGTTTGAGAGAAATAGCCGCTGCTGATCTTAACGGGACGGAGAACCTTTACGGTGATCTTATCTCCTGCCTTCATTCCCTTGGTAAGCTCCTGAACATCCTCCACTGCCGTAACTGCTTCTCCGTTTACCGCAACAATAATATCGTTTACTTTAAGTTCGCTTTGTGCAACGGGAGCGTTCTGATCGATTTCCACAACCAAAAGACCCTTGAAGTTGTAGTCGTTTACCTGTTGAGTGGTTATTCCCAAAACAGGTCTGCCCTTTACAAAGCCGTAGTTTATCAGATCGCTGATAATAGGCTTGGCGTCGTTTATGGTAATGGCGAAGCCTAAGTTTTCAATGCTGCTGTCGGAGGCTACTATCTTTGAGTTTACAATTCCTATTACATTGCCGTACATATCAAACAGGCCGCCGCCCGAGTTGCCGGGGTTAATTGCCGCGTCTGTCTGAATGGAGCTTAAAACATAGCCCTTTTCGGAGGTAAAACGGTTAAGTCCCGAAATATATCCGCCCGTAAGGGTTTTGGAAAGTCCCGCGGGGTTTCCGATAGCGCATACCTGCTGTCCTATGTTAAGGCTGTCGCTGTTGCCGAGAGGCACTGCGGTGTAGGGCTGAGATCTTTCGATTTTCAGCACTGCAAGGTCAGTTGCCTGGTCCTTGCCTACCAAAACCGCGTCAACCTCTTCATCGCTGTTGTATTTGTCCTCAATCGTAACGGTAAGCTTTGATGCGCCTCTTACCACATGTTCGTTGGTAACAATGTATCCGTCGGTGGTAAAGATAACACCGCTGCCCACTCCGCCGGCGGTATATTCGCCGCTGTATTCGTTCTTTACATAATTGGTAATAACAACGATGCTTTCGTTTACCTTTTTATAAAGCTCTTCGTAATCGTACTTTGTAGAGGTGTTCATTGCCGCCATATTTGACAGACCCGATAAATCGTCATTTACGGGATTTTCGGGAGCAACGTGGGGCGGTTCGGTGTTGTTTTCGCCCGCATTATCCGTTTGATCGGGATGCTGGGGCTTATCGCCTATATTTGAGGAGTTTTCCCCTTCAACAATGCTGCCGGTCATTCTGTTGGCAAGGTACGAGCCGCCGAAACCGCTTATTCCGCCTACGGCTATTGCGGCGATCAAAAGACCCGTTACCAAAGCGCCGCTTACTTTTTTCTTTTTCGGGGGCTTTGGGGACTGTCCTCCGTTATTTCCGCAGGGGGTTCCGTAAGGGTCGTATTGTCCGTTCTGACCGAAGTTGGGGTCGGTGGAATAGTATTGCTGAGGGTAATTGTTATTATCGTACATAAGTATTACTTCCTTTCCGTCAGTAAGTCTATGAACTGCTTTTTTTCTTTACCCAAATTATAGTCGGCTTTTGTGAAAAAAACGTGTTTGATAATTTACATTATAAAGAAAAAAGTGAAAAAGGTCGGAGATAAAAGGGAGAATTTTGTGCAAAAATCGCTTGACGGCTTATTGCCCGCAGCCTAAGGCTATTCCGCACTCGATTCTTTTTTGCTGAAGCTTGCAGGCTAATTTATTGGGTATCTGCACATCTCCCTCATACCGGAATGAATTGGCGTTGCAGCCGCCCGAGCAGTAAAATCTTGCCCAGCAGTCCGAGCAGCCCTTTTTGCTGTAGATATGCGTTTTGGCAAAATAATCCTTTATGCTTTTATCCACATTTCCATCAAATATATTGCCCATTTTCCACTGCTCCATTCCTACAAATTGGTGACAGGGGAAAATATCTCCGTCGGGAGTGACCGCCACATATTCGTTTCCGCAGCCGCAGCCTCTTAATCTTTTGATTGCACAAGGACCTTGATTTAAATCGATTTTAAAGTGGAAAAAGTTAAATTTTCCGGGGTTTTTTTCCATTATTTCATAAAGTCTGTCATATTCCTTATAAATAGCGGGCAGATCCTCCTCCGTCAAGGCGTAGGGGAAATTTTCGTCTGTCACCACAGGCTCTACCGACAGCTCTCGGAAGCCCAAATCCGCAAAATGCAGAATATCGTTTGCAAAATCCAAATTGTATTTTGTAAACGTACCTCTTATATAGTAATCGGTGCGGCCCTCTTTCGTTCTGCCCTCCACAAGCTTCTTAAACTTAGGCACTATTAAATCGTAGCTGCCCTTATGATTTGGGGTAAAGCGTATTCTGTCGTTAACCTCCTTTCTTCCGTCAAGGGAAAGAACGCAGTTTGACATTTCACGGTTGATGTACTCTATTTTTTCATCGTCAAGGAGCATCCCGTTGGTGGTAATGGTAAAGCGGAAGTTTTTGCCGTGCTGTTTTTCAATGCTTCTTGCATAGTCTACGGTTGCCGTTACCGTATCCCAAGCCATAAGCGGTTCGCCGCCGAAAAAGTCCACCTCTAAATTTTCTCTGCCGAAGGACTTTTCGATAAGAAAATCTATGGCCTTTTTGCCCACCTCCGCAGGCATAAGCTTTCTGCCCGTGCCGAAATCTCCCGTTTCGGCAAAGCAGTATTCGCAGCGCAGATTGCAGTCGTGGGAAACGTGCAGGCACATTGCCTTAATGGGTGCGTTAAGGGTTTTGTCGGCAAATTGGCGGTATTCGTCCTCGGAAAACAGACATTTATCCTTGTAAAGCTGTTCCAGCTCCGCCAAGCATTCGGCAATTTCCTCCTTATCGTAACGGGGCAGCTTTTCCGCCAGCTCTTCGGCGGTTATTCCCAAATTATCGGCATTGGGCTCGGGGCGGATATGGTCGAGCATATTAAAGATCATTTCGTCCGCCAGATGAACTCCGCCGCTGTTTACGTCAAGGACTATGTATTTATCTCCTTGCTTATATTTATGTATTCTTGTTTCCAATTTATTTTTCCTCTTTTGTGATTTTTGTGATTTTTTAACCGAAAGCCCCGAGAGATCAAGCCCTCGGGGTTTCTCATAAACTCGGGGGCTGTTCCTTGTTCAACCGAACTTTATTTTGCAATAAAAACAATGGGAGAGCCATAGCTCCCCCTCGGTCATAAACTTAGGCAATTACTTGTTAGCTTCGCAGGTCTGATTGGCAACGGTGCAGGAGGTTTTGCAGGCAGACTGGCATGAGGTCTGGCACTTGCCGCAGCCGCCCTTTGCAGCTGTTTCCTTAAGATTAGCCTTGTTTACGGTTTTGATATGTTTCATATTGGGTTTTCCTTTCGTTTTGTAGAGTTATACCGTTATTTTTAATTATATCATATCGGATTTCTTTTTGCAATAGCTTACAATCAACATTTTTTATATTCGGTTTTTGAGGTAACGTCAATAACCGTCAATATATTTTCCCTTACCCTAAAATGCACCTCAGCCTCTCCGAACTCCATAGCATAGGCTCTTTCGGGGTCGCTTTGATAGGCGGGACGGGGGTCCTGCTTCAGGATCTCCGTCAGTCCCTGTCTTTTTTCATAAGGAATCTTTTCAAGCAGCTCCAAAGGGAACTCAACGGACAGGCTGCCCTCCTTTTCGGTTAACGCAAAGCCCGAAAGAGCGTCGGGGTAGGCGTCCGCATAGGGCAGATAGGGCTTTATGTCGAGAACGGGGGTGTTATCCATAATATCGCAGCCGCTTACCGTAAGAACAGGCGCATCGGGGCAGTCAAAGTCTATTTTTTCGAGCCTTACCGCCGACAGACCTATCGGATTGGGGCGAAATGGGGAGCGTGTGGCAAAGACTCCCATTCTTTTATTGCCGCCTAATTTGGGCGGTCTTACCGTCGGCGACCATTCTTTGTCCTTTGAGCGTGAAAATTCCCATATGATCCAAATATGAGAATATTCCTCCAGGCCTCGGAAGGCTTCTCTTATGCGGTACTTGGGTTCAAAGACTATATAGGATTTAAGAGAGTTTACAAGTCCGCTTTGCCGGGGAAGTCCGAATTTTTCGGGAAAGTCGCTGCGCAGGCGGGCTATGGGGGTGTAGAGCGGCATAGTGAGTCCTTTCCGGGAAGTTGTTGTGATTCCGAGCGACGCCGCACAATTATTGTGTGTGGTGCTGTCTTAGGCGTTGCTTTAAAAATCAATTAAACTTATTCATAGCTTCGGCGATTTTTCCGTTTACGATAAGCTCCGCCGCCTGTGCGGCATTTTTGAGGGCAGGCTCTAACAGCTGCCCCTCCTCCTTTGTAAACCTCGATAATACCCAATCGGCAAGATTATAGTCGGGGTGGGGTTTTTTGCCTGCGCCTACCCTTATTCTGGGGAAATTATCGCTGTTCAGGCGGAGGATAATGCTCTTCATGCCGTTATGACCGCCATCGCTGCCCTTTGAGCGTATGCGGAGTCTGCCTACGTCAAGATTTATATCGTCATATATAATAAGTACATTTTCGGGCGGGATTTTATAAAAGTCTGCCGCTTCTCCTACCGCTTCGCCGCTGTTATTCATAAAGGTGGAGGGCTTCATTAAAAGGCAGCGTTTTTCGCCGAGCCGCACCTCGCAGGTAAGGGCTTTGAATTTTATTTTTTTTATTTCGGTATTGTGGTTTTCCGCAATGGTTTCCGCAGTCATAAAGCCGCAGTTGTGCCTTGTGTCCTCGTACTGCGTTCCCGGATTGCCCAAGCCCGCTATGATGTATTCTATGGGAGTGGGCGGCTGCCTGTTTTTTTCGATTTGCCTGAATATATCGAATATTGACATTATATTGCACCTCTTTGCTTTCTTGACTTATTTTAGCATAGGAAGGACAAATTTTCAATATCGGACTTGAATTTTTTGTGCGTTTTCGGAAATGTTATGCTGTTTTCTGAAAGCGGGCAAAAATCAGCGCAGCTTTCCCAAAGCTGCCGAAACTCTCGTATTCGTCGCCGCATTACAAGCCCTTATCGTCAATATGCACAAAAAGCACGCCAAAATCGCCGAAAAATTCTACGCTCAAAAAATGCCATATTTTCAAAAAATTGTTGTAATGCCGCTCTTTATGTTGTATAATAATCAATGCACGATTGCGGGCAGGTATGTCCGTGTATGCCCGAAAGGGCTTAAAACAGCGTGCGGCACTGCTTGATAATGCGTTGAAGCCGTAGGTTGCGTTTATATTATATGGGCTTGTTGCTTACCTGTATAATATAAAGGGGAATTTCGGCGGAGTATGTTCGGTTTAAAATCGGGCGGAAATAAAGCACGGTGCGAAATACCGCAATATCGGGAGCACAGTCTGTCACAATAAAAAAGTATGCGCTGAGAAAGCAAGGGAAGGACCTGCATAGGCAGATACCCCCTGACACGGTTTTTCTCGGCAGGTTTTATGGGGCGGGTTGAAACACTCGGTACAGTGTGCTTTATTGCAAGAGGATTTCTGTTGATTCGGGCTGCTTGCGTCGGCTCGCAGGTGAAAAAATCTTGCATGTCACTGCATTTTGCAGATGCTTTCAAAATTCTGTTCTATTCTATGAAAGTCTATGAAAGGAGTTAAGGAAAGATGGCAGTTAAGGAAAAAGTCAGAGTTAAGGTAAAGGGCTACGATCATACTGTTGTTGACGCAGCTGCGGCTAAGATTGTCGAAACCGCAAAGCGCACAGGCTCAAGAACAGCAGGTCCCGTGCCGCTTCCCACAAATAAGGAAGTTGTTACCATTCTCCGCGCCGTACACAAGTACAAGGACAGCCGTGAGCAGTTCGAGCAGAGAACTCATAAGCGTCTTATTGATGTGATTCGTCCCACCAACAAGACGATCGAAGCTCTCCAGTCTCTCGAGCTTCCCGCAGGCGTTGAAATTTCCATGGATATCTAAGCAGGACCTCCGAAATTTCAAGAATGTGTTAAGTAAGCGGCAAAGCCTCGGTCGGAAGTTACTCCCGAGTAACCCGAAAGAAAGCCGTTTACCTCTAACCAAGGCAGATACGCTGCACTTGGTCAAGTTGCTCCTTATTTAAGAAGCAACCAATAGCCATGAAAGGAAAGGTCAAAATGACAAAAGGTTTAATCGCTAAGAAAATCGGTATGACGCAGATTTTCGACGAGAACGGCAGGGTCGTTCCCGTAACCGTTGTTGAAGCAGGTCCCTGCGTCGTCGTTCAGAAGAAAACCGCCCTTAACGACGGCTACGACGCAGTTCAGTTAGGCTTCGGCGACATTTCCCCCAAGGGCGTAAACAAGCCCGAGCAGGGTCATTTTAAGAAAAACGATGTTGCATTCAAGAGATTCCTTAAGGAATTTAGACTTGACGACACAAGCGCCGTAAATGTAGGCGATATCCTTAAAGCCGACGTATTCGCAGCAGGCGACGTTATCGACGTTAAGGGTACAAGCAAGGGCAAAGGCTTCCAAGGCGCAATTAAAAGACACAACCAGCACAGACTTAAAGAAACTCACGGCAGCGGTCCCGTTGCAAGACAGGCAGGCTCTATGGGCGCTTGCTCCAGCCCTTCGAGAATTTTCAAGGGCAAGGGCATGGCAGGTCATATGGGCTTTGAAACCGTAACCGTGCAGAATCTTGTTGTAGTGAAGGTTGACGCAGAAAACAATCTTATCGCAATCAAGGGTGCTGTTCCCGGTCCCAAGGGCGGACTGGTATGCCTCACCGATGCGGTCAAGGCTTAAGGGAGGAGGATTTATTATGTCAAAGGTATCTGTATATGATATGAACGGCAACGCTGTCTCCGAGCTTGAGCTGAACGACGCTGTTTTCGGAATCGAGCCCAGCGAATACGCTATGCACCAGGCGGTCGTAAACTATCTTGCAAATCAGCGGCACGGCACACAGTCAACGCTGACAAGAACGGAAGTCAGCGGCGGCGGCAAAAAGCCCTGGAGACAGAAAGGCACAGGTCACGCAAGACAAGGCTCTACAAGAAGCCCTCAGTGGCGTCACGGCGGAGTTGCTCTCGGACCTAAGCCCAGAAGCTACAGCTACACGTTAAATAAAAAGGTAAAGAGACTTGCTCTCCTTTCCGCCCTGTCCTCAAAGGCACAGGAAAACGAAGTTGTTGTTGTTGACAGCATCACTGTCGACGGCTACAAGACAAAGACCATCGTTAATATGTTAAAGGCTCTCGGCGTAGAGGGAAAGGCTCTTATCGTACTTGACGGCGTAGACGGTCAGGTTATCAAGAGCGCAGCCAACATTCCCGGAGTCAAGACAACTCAGGTGGGTACTCTGAATGTGTATGACATTCTCAATTACGACAAGTTTGTTGTGGTTAAGAATGCGGTTACCAAAATCGAGGAGGTATATGCATAATGGAAAAGACAGTACACGATATTATCATTCGTCCCATTATCACCGAGGCTTCCGTTGACGCCCTGGCAGACAGAAAATATACCTTCGAGGTAGCGAAGAACGCTAACAAGATCGAGATAAAGAAGGCTGTCGAGCAGCTTTTCAAGGATGTTAAGGTGGAAAAGGTAAACACCATGAACGTCCGCGGCAAAAAGAAGAGAATGGGCAGAAGCGAGGGCTACACCACCGCCTGGAAAAAGGCGATAGTAACCGTTACCCCCGATTCCAAGACCATTGAGATCTTCGACGGTATGATTTAAGTAAGGAGTTGAGTTAAATGGCTATAAAGGCTTATAAGCCCACGACCCCCGGTCGCAGAGGCATGACGGTAATTGATTACAGCGGTTTATCCAAGGTTGCTCCCGAAAAGAGTCTGCTTGATACCGTCAAGAACAAATCGGGCCGCAACAGCTACGGCAGAATCACCGTAAGACATAAGGGCGGCGCTAACAGAAGAAAATACAGAATCATCGACTTTAGGAGAAACAAAACGGGCGTTGACGCAGAGGTTATGACTCTGGAGTACGACCCCAACAGAACCGCATTTATCGCACTTGTTAAGTACGAGGACGGCGAGAAGAGATATATTCTTGCTCCCGAGGGTCTTAAGGTGGGCGATAAGGTAAGAGCGGGGGCAGACGCCGATATCAAGCCCGGCAACGCTCTTCCTATGGCAAATATCCCCGTAGGTACGGTTATTCACAATGTTGAGCTTCACCCCGGCAAGGGCGCACAGCTTGTACGCTCCGCAGGAAATATGGCTCAGCTTATGGCTAAGGAAAACGGATATGCTTTGGTAAGACTTCCCAGCGGCGAGCTTCGCAACGTTCCCGAAAACTGCATCGCTACCATAGGCGTCGTTTCCAACGCAGACCATGCAAACGTAAACCTGGGTAAAGCGGGACGCACCCGTCATATGGGCGTAAGACCTACCGTAAGAGGTTCGGTAATGAACCCCAACGACCACCCTCACGGCGGTGGTGAAGGCAAGTCCCCCGTAGGCAGACCCGGACCCGTTACCCCTTGGGGCAAGCCCGCTATGGGTCATAAAACCCGCAAGGCTAAGAACAGCTCCGATAAGTTTATCGTAAGAAGAAGAAACGGAAAGTAATTTACAAAAAAGCTAAAATTCATTCCGATTGTTAATAAGCGTTTATCGGGCATTGAAAAAATGCCGGGAAATGAGTAAACGAGTCCAAACGGCGTTTTGTTAAGCGAAAAATCAAAAACACACGGACGCTGAGAGCATTAAACCGAACAAACATTCCGTAATGCACTCAGGTGTCCATGAGCAGGTTTTTGCAAGGCAAAAATTGCGGACTGTGTCCGCAAAGGCGAATGGACGTACTTTGCCGGTTTGAGGCAAGGTGCATTTAACTTGCAGTTGAAAGGAAAACAAACAATATGAGCAGAAGCATTAAGAAGGGACCTTACGTGCAGGAGGCTCTTTACAAAAGAGTTTTGGCAATGAATGAGGCAGGCGAAAAGAAGGTCCTCAAGACCTGGAGCCGTTCAAGCACGATTTTCCCCGATTTCGTAGGACACACCTTCGCAGTTCACGACGGAAGAAAGCATATTCCCGTATATGTTACCGAGGATATGGTAGGCCATAAATTAGGCGAGTTTGCTCCCACAAGAACCTTTAAGGGTCATGTGGGAAGCAAGACAACCAAGAAGTAAGGAGGAGCAGCATATGGAGGCAAGAGCAGAACTCAAGCATATTCGTATTTCGCCCCGCAAGGTGAAGATCGTGCTTGATCTTATCAGAAACAAGCCCTGCGACGTGGCTATGGCTACATTGAAGCTGACGCCCAAGGCTGCCAGCGAGCCGCTTATGAAGCTTCTCAAGTCGGCAATGGCTAATGCGGAAAACAACCACAATATGGATGTGGGAAGCTGCTATGTTTCGGAGTGCTGGTGCGGCGAGGGTGTTACCCTTAAGAGAATCAGACCCGTTTCAAAGGGCAGAGCGCACCGTATATTGAAGAGAACATCCAACATCGTTTTGGTTGTCAAGGAAGCAGAGTAAGGGAGGATAACAATGGGACAAAAGGTTAATCCACACGGTTTAAGAGTGGGTGTTATCAAGGATTGGGATTCTCGCTGGTTTGCGGGTAAGGCAACCTTTGGTGATACACTGGTCGAGGACTTTAAAATAAGAGAGTTTTTAAAGAAAAAGCTCTATAAGGCAGGCATTCCCGATATCGAAATCGAGCGTGACGCAGCAAAGGTCAAGATCCACATTCACTGCGCAAAGCCCGGTATGGTAATCGGACAGAAGGGCGCAGAGATCGAAAAGCTGAGAACACAGCTTGAGAAGATGACAAAGGGCAAGCCCGTAAACATCAATATTATTGAGGTAAAGAACCCCGATATGAACGCACAGCTTATCGCAGAGAACATCGCTTCTCAGCTTGAAGGCCGTGTAAGCTTCAGAAGAGCCATGAAGTCCTGCATCGGACGCACCATGAAGTGCGGCGCAAAGGGCATTAAGACTCAGGTAAGCGGAAGACTGGGCGGTGCGGAAATCGCACGTACCGAAAGCTATCACGAGGGAACTATTCCTCTTCAGACGCTCCGTGCGGATATCGAGTACGGCGTGGCAAGAGCTAATACCACCTACGGTATTATAGGCGTTAAGGTTTGGCTGTACAAGGGCGAAGTACTGAAGGGCGAAATCGGCAAGGAAAGAACCGCCGAAAAGCCCGCAAGAAAACCCCGTGAGGGCCGTGACCGTGACAATAGGGGCGAAAGAAGAAATTACAGACCCCGTGCAGAGAAAAAAGAGGGGGGTAATGTATAATGCTGCTTCCAAAGAGAGTTAAGCACCGCAGAGTGCAGAGAGGTCGTATGACCGGTAAAGCAACACGCGGCAATGTAGTATGCTACGGTGAGTACGGCTTGCAGGCTCAAGAGCCGGCATGGATCACCAGCAACCAGATAGAAGCCGCCCGTATCGCCATGACACGTTATATCAAGCGCGGCGGTCAGGTTTGGATCAAGATTTTCCCCGATATGCCCGTTACCAAAAAGCCTATGGGTACCCGTATGGGTTCCGGTAAGGGCGCACCCGAATATTGGGTAGCAGTGGTAAAGCCCGGCAGGGTAATGTTTGAAATTGCAGGAGTAAGCGAGGAAGTTGCAAGAGAGGCTATGCGTCTCGCCATGCACAAGCTTCCCATAAAGTGCAAGTTCGTCAAGAAGGAAGAAGCGAAAGAAGGAGGCGAGCAGTAATGAAGGCTACAAAGGAAATCAGAGAGTTAAGCGCTGAAGAGCTTAACCAAAGAGAAGCTGAACTTAAGGAAGAGCTGTTTAACCTTCGTTTTCAGCTTGCCGTAAACCGTCTTGAAAATCCTATGAGGATCAAGGCAGTTAAAAAGCAGATCGCAGTAGTAAAGACAATCCGCCGCCAGCGCGAGATTGAAGCAAATAAGTGAGAGGGGAGGAACAAACCTTGGAAAACACCGAAAGAAATTTAAGAAAGACAAGAGTTGGCGTTGTTGTAAGCAACAAAATGGACAAGACTATTGTAGTTGCTCTTAAGGATAATGTTCGCCACCCCTTGTACAAGAAAATCATAAAGCGTACCATAAAGCTTAAGGCTCACGATGAAAAGAACGAGTGCGGCATAGGCGATAAGGTAAAGATCATGGAAACAAGACCCTTGTCGAAGGACAAGAGATGGAGACTTGTTGAAGTGCTTGAAAAGAGCAAGTAATTTAACGGAAGGGAGAATACGTTTGAAGGAGCTTGAAAAAACGGGTTCTTTCAAATCCGTCGTGTTGACGTCGGAGATGTCAACACTCCTCCATAGGAAAGGCAGGATTAAAATATGATACAAATGCAGACACGCCTTAAAGTGGCTGATAACACAGGCGCAAAAGAGCTTATGTGTATCAGAGTGTTAGGCGGAACACGCAGAAAGTACGCCAATATCGGAGATGTAGTTGTAGCTTCCGTTAAGAAGGCTGCTCCCGGCGGCACTGTAAAGAAGGGCGACGTGGTTAAATGCGTTATCGTCCGCAGTGCAACAGGCGTAAGAAGAGACGACGGCACATACATTCGCTTTGACGAAAACGCCGCCGTACTCATAAAGGAAGATAAAAACCCCAGAGGAACCCGTATTTTCGGGCCTGTGGCAAGAGAGCTTCGTGATAAGGAATATATGAAGATCCTTTCCCTTGCTCCCGAAGTTCTTTAAGTTGAAGGAGGAGCAGGAATGAATACTTTACATGTTAAAAAAGGCGACGAAGTAATGATTATTTCCGGCAAGGACAAGGGCAAAAAAGGCAAGGTGCTTGAGGTGTCCCCCTCCGAAGGCAAGGTTATCGTAGAAGGCAGAAATATGGTAACAAAGCATGTCAAGGCTACAAAGCCCGGTCAGGCTTCCGGTATAGTTAAGGCAGAAGGTCCTCTTTATGCCTGCAAGGTAATGCCCGTTTGCCCCAAGTGCAACAAGGCTACCCGTGTGGGACACAAAACGGAGGGCGACAAGAAGGTAAGAGTTTGCAAGCATTGCGGCGCACAGCTGTAATTTGCCAAGCTCACATCTATGACCGATGAAAAGGCAGGATAAAGTAACTTCCTGCTGTCATCAGTGAGGAGATTAAAAAATATGTCAACAATGAGAACCTATTATAAGGAAACCGTTGCTCCCGCACTGCTGAAAAAGTTTAACTACAAGAGCGTTATGCAGATTCCCAAGCTTGACAAGATCGTAGTAAACGTTGCATGCGGCGAAGCGAAGGACGATCACAAGAAGGTGGACGCCATTATGGCCGACCTTTCCGCCATCACGGGACAAAAGCCCGTAATCTGCAAGGCTAAAAAGGCTATTGCGAACTTCAAGCTTCGTGAGGGCAACATTATCGGCGTCAAGGTAACCTTAAGAGGCGAAACAATGTATGAGTTTTTGGATCGTTTCTTTAACGTTGCACTGCCCCGTGTACGTGACTTCAGAGGTATTAACCCCAACAGCTTTGACGGCAGAGGCAATTACAGCGTAGGCGTTAAGGAGCAGCTGATTTTCCCTGAAATTGATTACGAAAAAATCGACAAGATCCGCGGTATGGATATCAACTTCGTTACCACCGCCAAGACCGACGAGGAAGCAAGAGAGCTTTTAAGCCTTATGGGCGCTCCCTTCTCCAAGTAATGAAAGGAAACTTGTAAATGGCTAAAACATCAATGATTCAAAAGCAGCAGCGTCCTGCAAAGTACTCCACAAGAGCCTACAACAGATGTAAGCTTTGCGGAAGACCCCATGCTTACCTCCGTAAGTACGGCATTTGCAGAATCTGTTTTAGAGAGCTTGCTTATAAGGGTCAGATCCCCGGCGTCAAGAAAGCAAGCTGGTAAGATTTTCGGTTTTGCGCAGGCTTTGGCTTTATAATGATTTTACGGCGGCTGCGCAGGGCGAGAATGTAATTTCCCGAAACGGCAAGAGCGGTGCAGAGAGGGTAAAACTTGACGCAGACGGCTTAGCGGAAAAGCGACGCCGTCCCTTAATGCAAAAGCTAACTACCGATTTAGAACTCTGAGAATCAGGAGGCAGTCCTTATAAAAGGGAGCTTTGGCAGAAATGTGGACGCTCCTCAACGGAAAGGCTTCCGACGGAAAGGAATGGTCAAAAAGATGCAGATCACCGATACTATCGCAGATATGCTCACCAGAATACGCAATGCCAACTCGGCAAAGCACCCTTCTGTTGATATTCCCTGCTCCAATATGAAAAAGCAGATCGCACAGATCCTGGTTGACGAAGGTTACATCAAAAACTTCCGTGTAATCGAGGACAACAAGCAGGGTATCATCAGAATCACTCTCAAATATACGGAGAACAAGCAGCAGGTTATCACCGGACTGCGCAGAGTCAGCAAACCCGGTTTAAGAATTTATTCAAACAGCAAGGATATGCCTAAGGTAATGAAGGGCTTGGGAATCGCAATCGTTTCCACCTCCAAGGGCGTTATGACCGACAGAGCGGCAAGAGCGGCTCACGTTGGCGGCGAAGTCCTTGCTTTTGTATGGTAAGGAGGAACAGAATATGTCAAGAATTGGTAGAGCGCCTATTGCTGTTCCTGCCGGCGTTGAGGTTACGGTTGACGGCAGCGCAGTTACAGTAAAAGGACCTAAGGGAACTCTTACAAAGGAGTTTAAGCCCCAGATGAAGATAACCGTTGACGCAGGTGCGGTTCATGTTACACGTCCCGATGACGAGCAGCAGAACCGTGCGCTTCACGGACTTACAAGAACCCTTATCCATAATATGATCGAGGGCGTTACAAACGGATTTTCCAAGGCTTTGGAAATCAACGGCGTCGGCTACAGATGCCAGAAGAACGGCAAGGATCTTAACCTTACCTTAGGCTTCTCCCACCCCGTAGTTGTTTCCGACACGGAGGACATCACCATTGAAGCTCCTCAGCCCAACCAAATCATTATCAAGGGCATCGACAAGCAAAAGGTAGGCCAGTTTGCGGCAGAGGTTCGCAGCATTCGTCCTCCCGAACCCTATAAGGGCAAGGGCATAAAGTATGCTGACGAGGTAATTCGCCGCAAGGAAGGCAAAGCCGCTAAGGGCAAAAAGTAAGGGGTGAATGAAAAATGATAAAAATAATTGATAAAAAGGCTAACAGAGTTAAGCGTCATGTAAGAGTACGTGCTAAGATAAGCGGTACTCCCGACTGCCCCCGTCTTAATGTATTCCGCAGCGCAAAGCACATTTATGCACAGCTTATAGACGACACCAAGGGCGTTACTCTCTGCTCCGCTTCCACATTGGAAAAGGGCTTTGAGGGCTTCGGCGGCAACGCAGAGGCAGCCAAGAAGGTAGGTCGGAAATTGGCTGAAAGAGCTAAGGAAAAGGGAATAAACGATGTAGTTTTCGACCGTTCCGGCTATGTATATCACGGCAGAGTAGCGGCGCTTGCAGAAGGCGCTCGTGAAGGCGGACTGAATTTCTAAAGAAGGAGGAAAAAGATTTTGGCACTTATAGACGCATCAAAATTGGAGCTTTCCGAAAAGGTTGTAGCCATCAACAGAGTAAGCAAAACTGTTCAGGGCGGACGCATTATGAAGTTCAGCGCGCTTGTTGTAGTAGGCGACGGCAATGGAATCGTAGGCTTCGGCTTGGGTAAATCCAACGAAGTTCCCGACGCAATCCGCAAGGGAATCGAGGACGCCAAGAAAAATCTGGTTAAGATTTCTCTTAAGGGAACAACAATACCTCACGAGGTAGTGGGCAAGTTCGGCGCAGGCGCAGTTCTTATGAAGCCCGCTCCCGAAGGTACAGGCGTTATCGCAGGCGGTCCTGTCCGTTCGGTAATCGAAATGGCAGGCATAAAGAACATCAGAACAAAGTCCCTTCGCTCCAATAATCCCTGCAACGTGGTAAGAGCTACCATGGCGGGACTTATGTCTCTCAGAGACGCAGAGCAGGTTGCAGCCCTCAGAGGCAAGACCGTTAAGGAAATATTTAACTAATCTGAAAGGAGCCCACAGTAATGGCAAAGAAGATCAAGCTGGTTAAATCCTTGATCGGTCGCAAGAAAAGTCATATCGCTACCGCAAACTCCCTGGGACTTCGCAGGATAAACGATGTGACGGTACAGCCCGATAACGCGGCAACCAACGGAAAAATCAAGGAAATAAGCTATTTAATCGAGGTTACAGAGGATTAAAAACATCAAGAATAAGGAGGTGTAACCAAGTATGAAGCTACACGAATTATCCCCCGCTCCCGGTTCCGTCAAGGCGGTTAAGCGCATAGGCAGAGGTCACGGCTCAGGTCAGGGCAAGACGGCAGGCAAGGGACACAAGGGACAGTGGGCACGTTCAGGCGGCGGAGTTAAGCCCGGCTTTGAAGGCGGTCAGACCAAGCTCGCCATGCGCGTCCCCAAAAGAGGATTCAACAACAAGAATTTCGCAACAGTTTATGCCACGGTCAACGTAAGCGACCTTGAAAGAAAATTTGAAAACGGCGCAGTGGTTGACGAGGCGGCTATCGTTGAGGCAGGTCTGCTTAAAAAGACCCTTGACGGAGTTAAGGTTCTTGGCAGAGGTGAAATCACAAAATCTCTCACAGTAAAGGTTGCAAAGTTTTCCGAGAGCGCAAAGTCCAAGATCGAAAGCGCAGGCGGAAAGGCTGAGGTGATCTGATGTTTGAAGTTTTCCGAAATGCATGGAAATTAGCTGATCTGAGGAAAAAAATTCTTTACACATTGTTCATCATAGTAATATTCCGTTTCGGTTCGAGCATATTCGTTCCCTTCTTAGACTCCACAATGATCGCAGGCTCACTGGGTATGAACACAGCCGACGGAAATCTGTTCTCCTATTGGGATCAGATGACAGGCGGCTCTTTAAGCAAAGGCACGCTGTTCGCAATGTCCATTACCCCCTATATCAACGCTTCGATTATTGTACAGCTTTTAACGGTGGCGATAAAGCCATTGGAAAGGTTGGCAAAGGAAGGGGAAGAGGGAAGAAGAAAGCTCAACAAGATCAACAAGTATGTTGCCCTGGGCCTGGCTGTCTTTCAGGCGGTGGCATTCTATCTCACACTGAGAAACGGCAAGGTGGTAACATATCCTGACGGCTTCAGCGGAGTTTTGGCGGCGATAACCATCGTTGCGTGCTTCGTGGCAGGTGCGTCACTGATCATATGGCTGGGCGACCAGATAAGCGAAAAGGGTATCGGAAACGGCATTTCAATGATACTGTTTGCAGGCATCGTTTCAAGAATGCCGGGAGATATCTACGGACTTATTATGACGATCAAAACGGGAGGAATCAAGAACGCAATACTTGTTCCCATTATCCTCTTAATCTATGTTGCAATGATTACATTGGTTGTTCTTATGACCAATGCGGAAAGAAAGATTCCCGTACAGTATGCAAAGCGTGTTGTGGGAAGAAAGATGTACGGCGGACAGTCCAGCTACATTCCCATTAAGGTAGCCATGACAGGCGTTATGCCAATCATCTTCGCAATGTCGATTATGTCATTGCCCTCCACTGTCTGCTTCTTCTTCGGAATAAACGGCAGCGGCACAAGCTTCTGGGACGGCTTTGTAAGACTGTTCAGCACGTCAAGCTGGCTGTATGCGGTGCTTTATTTCCTCCTCATTATCGGCTTTAACTATTTCTATGTGGCAATTACCTTTAACCCCATACAAATAGCCAACGATCTGAAGAAAAACAACGGCGCTATACCCGGTTACAGACCCGGTCAGCCCACTGCGGACTTCATCAACAACTCCCTTACAAAGATCACCCTTATCGGTGCTTTGTTCCTGGGATTTATCGCAATTTTCCCCATTATATTCCAGAACGTTTCGGGAATTACGGGACTTTCACTGGGCGGTACTACGATCCTTATCGTTGTAGGCGTTGCTCTTGAAACCGTTCGTTCCATCGAAAGCCAAATGATGATGCGTCATCATAAGGGATTTTTGGAATAACAGGCAAGAAAAAAAGCAAGCGGAAAGCAAGCAGGCGGTTGGTTATATAACGGTCGGTGCGACGCCTTAAAAGAGGTCGGCAAACAGCCGGAGACTTTAAGACCAATCGAGATATTTGAAGAAAGGCAGCTCTTATGAATGTTATTTTTTTAGGCGCTCCCGGCGCAGGAAAAGGCACAATGGCGGAGGTTGTTACGGCCAAGCTGGGCATCCCCTCCATTTCCACAGGCAATATCCTCCGTGAGGCAAAGGCAAAGGGAACTCCCGCAGGTCTTGCCGCCAAGGAGTATATGGATAAGGGCGAATTGGTTCCCGACGATGTGGTTATCGGAGTATTAAAGGACAGAATAGCTCAGGACGACTGTCAAAAGGGCTTTATCCTTGACGGCTTCCCCAGAACCGTTGCACAGGCGGAGGCTCTTGACAAAATGGGCGTGAAAATCGACAAGGTTATCGAAATTGACATTGCCGATGAAAAGATCATTTCCCGTCTTGTTGACAGAAGAGTATGCACCAAGTGCGGAGCGTCCTATCATCTGAAGAACAAGCCCACCAATGTAGAGGGCGTATGCAATCTCTGCGGCGGCAAGGTAGAGGCTCGTGTTGACGATCAGCCCGACGTGGTTTTGTCAAGGCTTAAAACATATCACGAGAAAACCGCTCCCTTAAAGGGCTACTATGAAAAGAAGGGCATTCTTGTTACCGTAAACGGCGAAAACGGAATAGAGGCTACTGCAAAGCCCATTTTGGAGACCTTGCAGGGCTGAGAGATCAGGTAAAGCCGCCTAAGCGGTAAGGACGGAGCGTCAGGCTTCGATAAAAATCGAGCCTAAAGGGCAAAAGGGTAGAATTAAGATGATTCAGGTCAAGTCAGCGGCAGAAATTGCCAAGATGATAAAGGCAGGCGAGTTGGCGGCAAGGGCTTTGGAGCATGCGGGGAAAAACGCCCGGGCGGGAATATCCACTTGGGAGTTAGACAGACTTGTAAACGAGTTTATTGTTTCTCACGGCGGACACTGCCCATGCAAGGGCTACGGAGGATTTCCGGGACACAACTGCTATTCCGTCAACGAAGAGCTTATCCATGCCATTCCCTCAAAAAAGAAGATTCTTAAGGAGGGAGATATTGTTTCCTGCGATATAGTGGCGGAATTAAACGGCTATATGGGAGATAACACAAAAACCTTTCGTATAGGAAAGGTAAGCGAGGATAAGGAAAGGCTTTTGCAGGCAACGGAAAGCGCACTGTACAAGGGAATCGAACAGGCGGTAAAGGGAAACCGCATAGGCGATATAGGATATGCCATTGACAGCACTGTCAGCGGTGCGGGCTATTTTGTGGTTAAGCAGTATATAGGCCACGGAATAGGAAAGGAAATGCACGAGGATCCGGAAGTCCCCAACTTCGGAAAGAAGGGGAGAGGTCCGAGACTTGTACCCGGTATGACTATCGCTATTGAGCCTATGGTGAACGAATCCACCGAAAACGTAAGGCTGTTAAGGGACAACTGGACGGTGGTGGAGGCAAACGGAAAAATGTCCGCTCATTTTGAGCATACCGTTCTGATCACCGACGACAAGCCCCTTATACTGACTCTTACAAGCCACTGAAGGGGGTGAAAGCCCCGAAGGCAGCGAGCTATGGAATTTGAATTAGGAAGCGTGGTCATAAGCAGGGCAGGACGAGACAAAGGCTGTTTTATGGCAGTTGTGGGCGAGAAAAAGGGATTCCCTTTGGCAGCCGACGGAAAAGAGCGTCCCCTTGAAAGACCGAAAAAGAAAAACCCCAAGCATCTGCAAAGAACCAATCATAGGATTGATTTGGAGCAATTAACCGATAAAAAGCTCAGGACTTTTTTAAGAGAATTAAAAGAAAAATGAGCATTTCAGAGGAAAAAGGGCAAGCTTGAAGCATTGTAAAGCGTTCTCGACGGATATCTACAAAATAATTACGCTGTTTGGTGTAAAATAGTTTCAAGGTGTCTATGGCTATTCCTCATCAGGAAAGGAAGAACACAGTTTGTCCAAAGAAGATGTTATCGAAGTAGAAGGTGTAATTCAGGAAGCGTTGCCCAATGCAACCTTTAAGGTAAAGCTTTCAAACGGACACGAAATTTTGGCTCACGTAAGCGGAAAGCTCCGTATGAATTACATCAGGATTTTGCCCGGAGATAAGGTTACCATTGAAATGTCGCCTTATGATTTGTCAAAGGGCAGAATTACATGGAGAGCAAAGTAAGAATATGTTCAAATAGGCGCAGGCTTTGTCTGACCGTAAGAACAGGTTCAAACTGCTCCTTTTGAGAAAGGAAGTAATCCAATGAAAGTAAGACCTTCTGTTAAGCCTATGTGCGACAAGTGCAAGGTTATTAAGCGCAAGGGCAGAGTTATGGTAATCTGCAAAGACCCCAAGCACAAGCAAAGACAGGGCTGATCCCCTGAAATATAACAAGAGGAAAGGGAAAAGCTTCCCGAATTTTCCGAAAAAGCAAAGTTTTCTCAAGGGAATATAGGCTTTTTAAATCGGAAAGAAGCCTCTGTTGGAAAGGAAAGGTTTATAGTATGGCAAGAATCGCCGGTGTGGATTTGCCCAAGGAAAAGCGCGTAGAAATAGGACTGACCTATGTATACGGCATTGGCAGAAAATCCGCAAATGATATTTTGGCAGCGGCAGGCGTTAACCCCGACACCCGTGTTAAGGATCTGACCGAGGACGAAGAAGCAAAGATCCGTGAGGTTATCGACCAGCACTACCATGTAGAGGGCGACCTTCGTCGCGAGGTCGCTATGAACATCAAGCGTTTGGTGGAAATCAACTGCTATCGCGGAGTACGCCACAGAAAGGGACTCCCCGTAAGAGGACAGAGAACCAAGACCAACGCAAGAACACGCAAAGGTCCCGCAAAGACTATCGCCAACAAGAAAAAGTAAGAGTGAGCGCCTGATCGAAAACAGACGTCTCCCGTATTACGGAAAGGAAATTTATAAATGGCAGCTAACAAGGCTAATGCTAAAAAGGCAGGAATCCGCCGCCGTGACCGTAAGAATATCGAAAACGGCTCGGCGCATATCCAGTCCACTTTTAACAATACAATCGTTACCATCACAGACCTTCAGGGCAACACACTGTCTTGGGCAAGCGCAGGCGGCCTGGGCTTCAGAGGAAACAGAAAGTCCACTCCCTTTGCCGCTCAGTCCGCAGCGGAAACCGCAGCCAAGGCGGCTATGGTTCACGGCTTAAAGACCGTGGAAGTATATGTCAAGGGACCCGGAGCAGGTCGTGAGGCAGCTATCAGAGCTCTTTCCACAGCAGGGTTGGAGGTAAAGATGATCAAGGACGTTACCCCCATTCCTCACAACGGATGCCGCCCTCCCAAGAGGAGAAGAGTGTAGTTAAAAATGAGCGTCGTTGCTCATTGTCGGACGAGGCAATTTTCGCCCGCTGCCTTCGGGAATTTGCATACAAGGCATACAGACCCTGTCCGCAGCCGGCAGCCCGGTGTTCGATACAGAATTATATGTCGCTTTACAAAAGACATAATTTCAATTAAATAAACGGAGGAATTTACAATGGCAGTAGATAGAACCCCGGTGCTTAAAAGATGTAAGGCATTGGGAATCAGCCCCGCAGTTTTGGGCTACAGCAAGGAAACAAACAGAAAGGGAAACGGCAATCCCCGCAAGAAGGTTTCCGAATACGGAATGCAGCTGAGAGAAAAGCAGAAGTTAAAATTCATATACGGCGTACTCGAAAAGCAGTTCCATCATTACTACGAAATGGCTATCAAGGAAGAGGGCGTAGCAGGCGAAAACCTTATCAGGCTTCTTGAATCCCGCCTTGACAACGTAGTATTCAGAATGGGCATGGCTGTTACCCGCCGTGAAGCAAGACAGCTTGTAGGTCACGGTCACTTCACCGTAAACGGCAAGAGAGTAGATATCCCTTCCTTTAAGGTAAAGGCAGGGGACGTTGTGGCTCTTTCCGAAAAAAGCAAGAAAAGCCCTAAGTTCGCTCAGATCGCTGAGGCAACCAACGGCAGACTTATCCCTGTTTGGCTCGATATGAACAAGGAAGAGTCAAAGGCAGTTGTTACCCGTCTTCCTCAAAGAGATGAACTTGATTTCGAGATCGAAGAGCAGCTCGTAATCGAATTGTACTCCAAATAATAATTTATTTGCCGAGGTATTTTATTTTTTAAAGACGGTATACTTGGTGCGATTATTTTTAATTTACAATAGGCATTATCGTAAGCAGTATCGTAATTTAAAATTAACCGGGGCGTAACAGCCCGTAGATGTCCGCAGAACAAGGCTTTTGAAAAGGGGCTTCCCCGCAGCTTCAAAAGCCCCGGCGGAATCCCCTGAGCATAAGAAGCTGTTCCAATAGAAATCTGCGCACGTCTTTTCGGCATATTTTTGCCGCTGACTGTGTTAAAATCCTTGACGGGCGGAAGTCCGCCTGCGGATTTTTGCCTTGCCATCAACAAAATATGCTCGAAAATCCGCACACCATTCCTATCGGAACAGCTTCTAACAATCAAACGATTTATTTTGTCTTTACAAATTCGTAAACGGAAAATTTGTAAGCAGGATAGATCCCGAACAGCAGGAGGGTTTACAGAATGCTTGAAAAAATAGAAAAGCCGGAAATTGAAGTCGTTAAGAAGAGCAATGACGGTAAATACAGTATGTTTACCTTAGAGCCTTTGGAAAGCGGTTTCGGCAACACCATTGGCAACAGCCTTAGGCGTGTTTTGCTCTCCTCTTTGCCCGGAGTTGCGGTTACAAGCGTTAAAATTGACGGGGTACAGCATGAATTTTCCACTGTTCCCGGAGTCAAGGAGGATGTAACCGAGATTATCCTTAATGTAAAAGGCTTAATAGCTAAAATGTTCGGTGAAACTCCCAAAACGGTATATATTGAGGCGGAAGGCGAATGTGAGGTAACTGCCGCCGACATCAAAACCGACAGCGAGATAGAGATCCTGGATCCGGGAATGCATATCGCTACTCTTACTGCGGGCGCAAAGCTCAATATGGAGCTGACCTTTGACAGAGGCAGAGGTTACGTAAGCGCAGAAAAGAACAAGCAGCTGATGGTACAGCCTCCTATCGGCATTATTGCGGTAGACAGCATATATACCCCTGTTCTTAAGGTAAACTACACCGTTGAGAACACTCGTGTGGGACAGCGCATCGATTATGACAAGCTGATACTTGAGGTTTGGACTGACGGTACAACCACAGCCAAGGAAGCGGTAAGCTATGCGGCAAAATTCCTTTGCCAGCATTTGCAGCCCTTTGTTGAGCTTTCCGACGAGATCAGTCAGCCCGAGCTTATGGTGGAAAAGGACGATAAGAGCAAGGATAAGATTCTTGAAAAGACCATTGAAGATCTTGAGCTCTCGGTTCGTTCCTTTAACTGCTTAAAGCGCGCCAACATCAATACCGTTGAGGATCTGATCTCCAAGTCCCCCGAGGAAATGATGAAGGTTCGTAATTTGGGCAAGAAGTCCTTCGACGAAGTTAACGCAAAGCTTAAGGAATTGGGATTTGCGTTGGCAGAGCCGGAAGAGTAATCCCTATCACACTCTGTACAGAAAGGAGTAAATGCAAATGAGAAAGCTTGGAAGAACAAGTGATCATAGAAAAGCAATGCTCAGAGCAATGGTAACATTCCTGCTTGAAAACGGCAAGATCGAAACCACTGTTACAAGAGCAAAGGAAGTTAAAAGCGAAGCCGAGAAGATGATTACCTTGGGTAAGAAGGAAGATCTTCACAGCAAGCGTCAAGTGTATTCCTACATTACAAAGGAGGCAGTCAGCAAGAAGTTGTTTGACGAGATCGCTCCCAAGTATAAGGATGTTAAGGGCGGATATACCAGAATCGTTAAGGTCGGTCCCCGCCGCGGCGACGCAGCGGAAATGGCTGTTATTGAGCTGGTTTAACTTTATGTAAAATAAAACAGCTGCCTTTGGGGTCCCCTACATAAAGAAGGGTGCCCCAAGCGGCTTTGTATCTCAATTAAATATTGTTCTGAAAATACGGTGTAGCCATAGGCTATGCCGTTTTTGTCTTTTGTCTTTAAGAAAGGCTTTTTGCTGATGTGTTCTTGGAAGTATTCTTCCATTTCTTCGGCTGTCGGCTCTCGAATAATGCCAACACCGTTGTAATGGATTGCAGCCTTCTGATAGCGCTTTCCGTCCTTGTATTCGGGTGCGGATACTACGATTTTTTCAATAAATTCATGTACCAATTCAGGCGTGAGGGTTTCAAGGCGAGTAATTTGTTTCGCTTTGTCAATAAAACGTTGTAAGCCTTCGGTTGTGATTTTAGCATTTTCAAGCTCATCTTCCAAAGCAGGAATACGGTCTTTTAACTCGCTCTGCTCATTTTCAAGCGACATCGACATTGTAGTAAAACGTTCATCACTGATTTTACCCATTGCGTTACGAGAAAAACTCCGCTGAAGGCAATAACACAGGAAACAGCCGCAACGGATACGGAAAAAAGACAATAA
>CANEHP010000003.1 GCA_947427325.1 uncultured Clostridia bacterium
TGCTTTGTCGGATATTCTATTAACAAATGTATCGACGGCGGGATTGTAAAAAAATAAGAAAGTTTCCGTTCAGAGAATTACCCTTGCGTAATTCTCAAGCCCTTCTTCAAGGGGCGGACGGAAACTTTTTATATTATTTTAACAAGAAGTTTTTACCAACATTTTTTACGGCTTATTAAAACCATAAAGACCAACAGTTGGGAGACTGCTAAATCTCGGCAGCAATTCTGTCGCCCATTTCGGAGCAGCTTACAAGGGTCATGCCCTCGCTCATAATATCTCCTGTGCGAATGCCATCGCCGAGTACCTTATCCACCGCAGCCTCAACAGCGTCGGCTTCGGTCTGCATATCAAAGCTGTAGCGAAGCATCATAGCGGCGGAAAGAACGGTAGCTATGGGATTGGCTTTGTTCTGTCCCGCAATATCGGGAGCAGAGCCGTGAATAGGCTCGTAGAGTCCCAAGCTTCCCTCGCCCAGGCTTGCGGAGGGGATCATTCCCAAAGAGCCTGTGATCATGCTTGCCTCATCGGAAAGAATATCGCCGAACAGGTTTTCGGTAACTATTACGTCAAACTGAGCGGGATTTCTTACCAGCTGCATGGCGGTGTTGTCCACCAGCATATCCGAAAATTCAACATCGGGGTAATCCTTTGCAACCTTGTGAGAAATCTCTCTCCAAAGTCTTGAGCTGTCAAGCACATTTGCCTTGTCAACAGAAGTGACCTTTTTTCTGCGCTTTCTTGCCATATCAAAGGCTACACGGCAAATTCTCTCTATCTCATAATCACTGTATATCATTAAATCCGAAGCGCATTTGTTTCCGCTGCTGTTGACGCAGGTTTTCTTTTCACCGAAATATGCGCCGCCGATAAGCTCGCGAACTATAACCAAATCAAGACCGTTGTCCGTAATATCGCTTTTTAAAGGACAAGCGGAGGCGAGAGGCTTCAGAAGCTTTGCGGGACGGATATTTGCAAAGAGCTTTAACGCTCCCCTTATGCCCAAAAGTCCTGCTTCGGGACGCATACTGCCCTCTCCCTTATCCCATTTCGGACCGCCTACCGCTCCCAGCAAAACGCTGTCCGAAGCAAGACACTTGTCTACGGTTTCCCGGGGAAGGGGAACGCCCGTTTCGTCAATGGCTATCCCTCCCATAAGAACCTGTGTGTAATTAAAGGTGTGACCGAACCTTTCTCCCACCTTATCCAATACCTTCATGGCTTCGCTTACAATTTCAGGGCCGATGCCGTCGCCCTTGATTACCGCTATATTTTTGGTCATAGCCGTTTATCCTTTCTTTTGTCGTATTTTATTTTACTTTGCTTTTTTCCTGTCTGCGCCGCCGATTTCCGTCTTATTTTCCCGCCTTAATGGAATTAAGCAGTCCGCCCTTATCTATAATATCCTTGATAAATTCGGGAAAAGGCTCGGCGGTAAAGGTTTTTCCCGAGGTGATATCCGTGATTTTGCCTGTGTCAAAGTCCACCTCTACCTCGTCTCCCGCCTTTATCTCCTTTGCCGCTTCGGGACATTCCAAAATAGGCAGTCCTATGTTTATTGCGTTGCGGTAGAAGATCCTGGCAAAGGTAGCCGCAATTACGCAGGCGATACCCGATTCCTTAATGGCGATAGGCGCATGCTCTCTGGAGCTGCCGCAGCCGAAATTGGCTTCCCCTACCATAATATCGCCCTGTTTTACATTGTTTACAAATTCCTTGTCTATATCCTCCATACAGTGAGCGGCAAGCTCCTTATGGTCGGCTGTGTTAAGATATCTTGCAGGGATAATTACATCGGTATCCACATTATCCCCATATTTATGTACTAAACCGTGTGCGTTCATATTTCAAAATCGATACAAGGCCCTAAGCATACAAGCCTTGTATCTCTCCTTTCAAATCAAATCATTTCAATTTAGGCAATAAAGTCAGCTGTATATGTCTTTTCAAGATTTTCGTCGAGAACGTTTCTGAAATTAAAGGCAAGAGGGCTTGTGTGATAATTTTGCAGCGCTTCCTTGGTTTCAAACTGCGCCATTACCACCATATCTACGTTTGAGGAGCTAAGAAGAAGGTTTTCCACCTTAATGCTTATCATTCCGTCGATTTTACCTGCCAAGTTCTCAAAGCCGCTTTTCAGCTTAACGGAAGCGAGCCTTTTCTCGCTTTCCTCCAAATTCTTTTTGAATCTAAATAAAGCAATATGTGTAAGCATAACTTTCCCTTTCCTGAATTTGCCGTTATTGTAGTTTGTGTTTTCGTTTTCTTTTTATTTTTCTGTTTTATTTTTATTTTTATTTTTTGCCTTAGCCCTTGTATCCCGCAATTTTTCCCGCAATGGCGCTTGCCGCCGCAACGTATGGGCTTGCAAGATAAACCTCGCTGTCTACATGACCCATTCTTCCCACAAAGTTGCGGTTGGTGGTGGAAACTGCCCTTTCTCCTGCCGCTAAAATGCCCATATGACCGCCGAGACATGGTCCGCAGGTGGGCGTGGAGAATACGCAGCCCGCATTTATAAAGATTTCCGCAAGACCCTCCCGTATACACTGTAAATAAATCTTTTGCGTGGCGGGGATTACTATGCAGCGAACGCCCTTAGCGACCTTTTTGCCTTTAAGCACGCTTGCGGCTTGGCGCATATCGCTTATTCTTCCGTTGGTGCATGAGCCTATAACCGCCTGATCGATTTTTACCTCGCCCCAATCCTTTTCCGTTCTGGCATTTTCGGGAAGGTGAGGGAAAGAAACAGTCTGCTGGATTAAGTCAAGATCAATGTCGATAACCTGTGAATAAAGAGCGTCCCCGTCCGCCTTAAACACTTCAAAATCCCTGTCGGTGCGTTCCTTTACATAATCTATTGTCTGCCGGTCAACCTCAAATATACCGTTTTTCGCTCCCGCTTCAATAGCCATATTAGCCATACAAAGCCTGTCCTCAACGGTAAGAGAGGCAAGACCCTCGCCGCCGAACTCCATACTCTTGTACAATGCGCCGTCAACGCCTATCATACCTATAATATGGAGAATAACGTCCTTACCCGTAACATAAGGCTTAAGTTTTCCGTGAAGATTAAAGCGGATAGCGGCGGGAACCTTGAACCACGCTTCTCCCGTCGCCATACCTGCCGCCATATCCGTTGAACCTACGCCGGTGGAAAATGCGCCCAGTGCGCCGTATGTGCAGGTGTGACTGTCTGCGCCTATACATAATTCTCCGGGAGCAATAAGTCCCTTTTCGGGAAGCAAGGCATGCTCGACGCCCATATCTCCCGCATCGTAAAAGTTTACTATATCGTATTTTCCCGCAAATTCACGGCACTGCTTACATTGCGCAGCCGCCTTAATATCCTTATTGGGCGCAAAGTGATCCATTACAAGGCTTATGCGACATTTATCAAAAACGCCCCCAAATCCCGCCTTGTTAAATTCATTGATCGCCACAGGGCCTGTAATATCGTTAGCCAGCACCATATCCAGCTTTGCACGGATAAGCTGTCCTTCTCTTACCTCGTCAAGTCCCGCATGCTTTGCCAAAATCTTTTGGCTCATAGTCATACCCATATTATTTTCTTCCTTTCTTTTAGAGCTTTTTTCTCATATTCTTGTTTTCATATTCTTGTTCTCGTATTATTATATAGTTTTTTTCGTACTTTTGCAAGGCTGTTTCAGAAGTTCTCGTTCGGAAGTTATTGTTCAGCAGCTTTCGTTCAGAAGTTCTTGTTCAGCAGCTTTTCGGCTTCCTTCGCCGTATGATAAAGGTAATAGTTTATTGCGTCAAGGAGCGCAGTAAGACTTGCGTCTATTACATCCTTGGACGCTCCCACCGTCGTCCAGATTTTTTCGCCGTCGGTGCTTTCGATTAAAACCCTTGTTACTGCGGCTGTGCTGTCCCCCTTGGCAATTACTCTTACCTTATAGTCAATAAGATGAGTGCGCTTCAGCTGCGGGTAAAATACCTCAAGGGCTTTTCTCAGGGCTTTGTCTATTGCGTTAACGGGACCGTCCCCTTCGTCTGCGGTTATCTCGTATTTATCGCCGACCTTGACCTTTACCATTGCGCCCGCCTTTTCAAGACCGTATGTGCCGTAATTCTGGCTGGATACCACGTGAAAATGCTCAATTCTGAAAAAGGGCTGAAAATAACCCAATTCCTTTAACACCAAAAGCTCAAAGCTTGCCCCTGCCGCTTCAAACTGATAGCCTAAATTTTCCAGCTTTTTCAGCTTATCCATAATCCTCTTGGTTTCGGGGCTGTTTTTATCAAGGCTTTTATCGAATGCAGCAAGCTTTGACAATACCGTGCTTCTGCCGCTGACCTCGGAAAGCAGAAAGCTTCGTTCGTTTCCCACTGCCTCCGGAGGAATATGCTCGAAGGTTTTGGGATTTTTTGCCACTCCGTCGGCGTGCATTCCGCCCTTGTGCCCAAAAGCGTTTCTCCCTACATAAGCCATACTGCCCGCTAATTTTGTATTGGCGATTTCCGCAATGTAGCAGGCGGTGGGAGTTAACTGCTCCATGCTTTCACGAGGTACGCAGTCATAGCCTTTTTTCAGCTGTAAATTGGGGATAATAACCGAAAGGTTGGCGTTTCCGCAGCGTTCGCCGATACCGATAAACGTTCCTTGAATATGAACCGCCCCCGCCTTTACCGCCGCCATAGTGCAGGCTACGGCGCAGCCCGTATCGTTGTGACAGTGGATTCCCACGGGGATATTTACCGCCCGAACCGCTTTTTTGGTGATTTCCTCGATTTCCTCGGGGAAAGAGCCGCCGTTGGTATCGCAAAGAGCTATTGTTACCGCTCCCGCTTTTTCCGCCGCCCTCAAGGCTTCAAGGGCAAACTCGGGATTGTCCTTATAGCCGTCAAAAAAATGCTCTGCGTCAAATATTACTTTTTTCCCCTTGCCTGTAAGATAACTTACAGTATCGCTTATCATTGCGAAATTTTCCTCTGCCGACGCTCCGAGAATAATATCGGAATGAAGCTTCCAGCTTTTGCCGAAAACGCTTACATACTCGGTTTCGGCGATAAGAAGCGCATTCAGGTTTTCGTCCTCCTCGCAGGTAAGGTTTTTTCTTCTTGTAGAGCCGAAAGCCACCGGCTTGGTGTAGTTCAGCTCAAGGTTTTTTGCTCTTTTAAAAAACTCCAGATCCTTGGGATTTGAACCCGGGTTTCCCGCTTCGGCAAAAGCAACTCCAAAGCTGTCTAATTTTTGCAGAATTTTCAGCTTATCGTCTGCGGAAAAACTGATTCCTTCCCCCTGTGCGCCGTCTCGAAGGGTTGAATCAAAAATTTCTATTTTTTTCATTCCTGCCTCCATTTCTGACTTTTTCCTTTTTTATCTTTTTTTGATTTTGGAGGATGAAGGCGTACAAAAATAAGTAATATAAAAATAACCTTCATCTCCAAAGAGATGAAAGTCACAACTTCCACGGTACCACTCTAATTGACATTGCCGTAAAGCAACGCCCACTCATAGACATCAAACAATGCCTGCCCCTGTAACGTGAGGACACGTTCCGTTCTCCGAATGAAAAAAGCTTAGGCTGATTATTCACTCATTGACGGAAGGCTCAAAGGTGATTTAGAAAGAAGTTCCGCCGCTGTCTTACACCAACCGACAGCTCTCTGTGGGCTTCCGTACTTTCCGCTCCTTGTCACAGCCTTTTTTATATTACAATGACATAATAACATATTATTAGCGGATTGTCAATACATTGACGCAGATTTTTGCGCTTATATGCTGCAATTTTTGATTGTTTTCCCGTTTTTCCCCGTTACGGTTTTTTCAAATTTATGTGCCTAAGATTTCTAAAAAATATTGACATAAACTTAAAATTATGATATACTGATTCTTGTTTGAATATTGGGCTATAGCCAAGCGGTAAGGCAACGGACTTTGACTCCGTCATTCCGGTGGTTCAAATCCACCTAGCCCAACCAGCCCGCAAGGCGGGCGGCTAATATGCTTCCAATTTTACGGGAGCGTATTATTATGGATTTATACCAAAAATCTTTTTGGTAACGATAACACAGAAGGGAATTGAACTGTAATCTTTTATTTAGGAGGGATTGGTATGCCTGATTACAAGGCTATGTACTATCACTTGGCGGGGCGCATGGCGACTGCTATCGATGCGCTTGAAGCCACCACCAATGCGTTAACCGATATTACCGAAAGGTTGAAGCTGGCGCAGCAGACCACGGAGGAAATGTTTATTTCCGCCTCCGACGACGATGAAGATTTTTCGGATAACTCGGATAACGTTTCGGAGTAAGAGCCGCAGTCACTGTTTTTATAGGCGTCTTTTACGATAATAGGATATTATGGGTCGGAATGAGTTGTGTTCATTCCGTTTTTTATTTATAACTTATGCTATCTCTTTTTAAGTTGGATTATTAGACGTAATTCCTTTAACCGTTTTGAGGATTACGCCATACATTTTTAAAACACTTTTACAAAAAACCTCCCCAAAGCCTAAGCTTTGAGGAGGTTTTAATATTTATTTAAGCTGTTTGATCTTAAGCTTAAACGGGGAAATAAGCATTACTTGCGCTTATCTCTCTTTCTCGCAAATACAACTGCGGCAGCTGCTGCCACGGCAGGTACAAATGCGATTGCAATACCGGTAGGCTTGTTCTTATCGGGATCATCCTTTCCGGGATCGCCTGCAACGCCTGTTGTAGTTTCCTCGGGAGTTGTCTCGGAAGCTTCGGTGTCCTCGGGAGTTGTCTCGGGAGCTTCGGATTCCTCGGGAGTTGTTTCGGAAACGGGAGCTTTTTCTTCGGCTATAACAAATTCGCCTACTTGGTCGCCGTTTACCGTAAATACAAGGAAGCCGTCAACAATCTCCGCTTTCACCTGAGTGTATGTGCCGTCTGCATTCTTGACGGATACGGTGGTTTTTTCAGGATCAAAGCCCTCGGGAACGGGAACCTTAATGGTTACGGGTCCGTCTACAGGGTTGCCTTCCGCATCGGTCAATGTTACGCTGTAGGTGACGGACGATTCGTTGGAAGCCACCACTTCGGGAGCTTTATAGATCACGCCCTCCGTAACGGGATAGGTGATCTCAATGCCTGTTTCTTCATCTGTTACGGTTACTACCGTAGACTTTGCGCCGGTGAGAAGCATAGGCCATACGCCGTCGCCTGCATCGCCGATCTTTCTTGAAGAGCAGTCTACTACCGTGTAGGTTTCATTGTATTCTTCATCTGTCTCTTCATGGGTGCTTACGGCGATCTGATAAAGGTTGTTTGTGTTGCCGTCACAAGCGGAGAGATAGAGATAACCGTCTTCTCCCGCTACCATAGAAGCAACGATATCGTCTTCCATAGCTAAGGGGTATGTTTCGGAAATACATGACTTTTCACTTACATCGAAGGTGCATCCGTATGCCGGATTGCCTTCTTCATCAATAGTAGCATAAATATTGAACATCCATAAATATCCCAAGTCATCCAATGCGGCAAATTGTTCTGCGACACAAACCTCACCGGTAATGTCGTCAACTACCTCGGTTTCGCCCATGCTTGCAATAGCTACAACGTACTCGGCGCCGGTAGCGAGCATAAGATAATATTGCAAGTTAAATGCGTAAGGCTGCAATGCCATAGGATTGGTAGGACCTATAAGCATAGAACCGTAAACACCGACGATCAAAGGCTCTTCCTCGGTAGAGAATACTTGGCTGTATGCCATATCCCACAGCGGAACGCCTAAGGGGTTGCTTGCAACGGCAACCTCGCTGCCGTCGGTAGGGTCGATTTCGTGCATACCATATGAACCTTGAACACCGTCAAACATATAAATATGTCCGTTATCGGTATTGAGGGTTGCGGAAATCATAGAGGACTTAAGAGGATAGGTTTCGGACCATGTGGTGTCCTTTGACATATCCCAGCTGTAGATAAAGGGATTGCCTTCTTCGTCCTGCAATGTACCGCCGAGAAGAATGTTGAGAGTTTCAACCTTGATCTCGATAGAATCGGAAACATTTTTGTCTGCCTTGGAGGAAGCTGTGATTACTGCTTTTCCGTCGCTTACGGCAGTAACTCTGCCATTGCCGTCAACAGTCATAACATCCTCGTCGGAGGAGCTCCAATCCAAATCCGCATTGGTTAATGTCCAAGGCAATGCGGTAGCGTTTACCTTCTGTGAAGAGCCCTTGATCATTACCGTATCCGCATTGAGGATAACGGCTGAAACCTTATCGGTAGGCTTTGCCCAATCGGGGTTAACGGAAGGAGTGGACTTATCGGGAATAATCAATGCGCAAAGCTGTGCGTTAATATTTTCGCTTGCCTCAAAGGTCTTAGTTGTGGGATCAATTTCAACAAAGTAGGATTCGACATTGAAATTGTACAAAGCCCAGCAAACCTTCTTGGTGTTGGGATCATATTCCATCGCCTGAATTGAATAAATGCCGGAAACAAGCTTTTCGTCAGTTGCAGCCAAATCAACTACAAGCTCAGGCGCCGCTTTGCCTGCAAGACCCTCCGACGTGTACTTGTAAACCTTGCCTGTGCCGCGCTCTGATGAGTAGAAGCTGCCGTTCTCGTCACATGCCAATGTGAATGTTGCAAAAGGAATCAATCCTACAAGCTCGGGAACACAGTTAAGCTTATCGAAGGAAATAAGGTAAGTTTCATCGCTGATATCATAGCCCATTGCCTTTCCGACAATAGCGTAGATCTTGCCGTCCTTTGCGTTGTAAGCCATATCCAAAGGAATAATTTCATCCTCAAAGAAGTTCTGAATATTGATAACTTCCTTAGTATCCGTCAGATCGCTTTCGGGCATTACAATAAGCGTGCCCTTTTTGTCTAATGCGTATACGATATGATCTGCAATAGTTGCGGCGTTTATCATATACTTGGAATTTTCATACTTGACCTCAGGGTCTTCGGGAGTTACGTTCACTCCGTCAAAGCTGGTCCAATAGTAATGACCGTATTCGGTGTTGAATGCGATTCTGCCGGGAAGAATCGTGCCTTCGCCGAACTTTTCGTCAATTTCAACGGTTACGGTATTGCATGCATAGTCGCAAACCTGCAAATAAAGCATATCTGCATTGACTTCGGAAACATCGATTTCAACTTTATACTCGTCACCCGCCTTAGCCGCTTCGTCAGGACCGACAGAAGCGTAAACTCTGGAGCCGCTCTTGTTGGTGAGAAGAACCGCAGCGATAAACTGGTTATCCTTAACGGTAACGGTAAGCTTGCCGTCCTTAACAACAGGATCGGAAACAATTACGGGCTTGGTGTTATCAATGGTAACAGAGGTCTTAAGCGCATTGGTAAGATCAATATCCTCCCAGCGAACATTGCCATTTGCGTCCTGATAATATTCGGGAGCAAGCGCAAAGGTGATGTTCAGCCTTTCGCCTTCCTTAGCGCCGCTGAAATCATAGTTGGGTTTAAGGGTCTGAACGGTTTTTTGCCATGAACCCGCATTAGTATGATAGTATGCGCAGTCAACAGCGCCGATTGAGTTATCTATAACGGTTTTTCCTGTGGTTTCATTGTAAACAACGAATCTGGAATCTACCGCATTGCGGATAGCGGCAAACTGCACCATATTGAGCAATGTGCCGTTGGTGTTGTTTACTGCGTTTCGGTTGGGATTGTAAACTTCCTCTTCTTCAAGATAGTTAAAGTAAGGGTTGCCGCCGAAATAATAAGCGTCGCCGCTTTCGCCGTAGGTTACCCCGAACGCATTTGCACGGAAAGAGTTTTCATCGCTTGCGACATAAAGGTAAGGTACTCTGTGTTCAGCGCCGGAAAGGTAATAAGCTTCGTAAGAGCCTTTATCGAACATGGACGCTGTGGACCAGTCGCCATAGTATCCCAATACGGGGATCGAGTGAGAGGTTGAAAGAACGCCCTCCTCGTCTGATACGCCGTCAGCGTAAACAAAGCCCTGGATATATGCGCCTGCATCCTCATAGTAACGATCTAACCAATTCTTGCTTTCATCGGAAAGAGTAAGAGTGACTTGTACATGAACCTTGCCGTTTGCGGGAACAACAGCCGTATCGCCGCAGTCAAATTCGGCTGTTGAAGGCAGCAGCTGAGTGCTCTGACCCATTACAAGGCTGGGTAAGCCTGCTAAGCTTAATCCTTCTATAGGTCCTGCTTCCTGAGTGAAGATATCTGCGTCAAGAGCATAGCTCTTTTCGGTATTTGTAAGATTATAAAGAGTGAAGCCGAAGGTGTAAACACCCTTTCTTGCGGGGTCGTCGCCCAGCTCAACCTTAACCTTGCCGTCCTTTGCGCCTGCATTGGCGTTTTCGTCCATAAGGATATAGCTTTCCGCCTTAACAACATTGCCGATGTTGGCAAGACCTGCGCCCTGGCGCAATACGGGATAGTATGCAAGTCCGTACTCGCCCAAATCTTCAATCATAGGCTCTGCCGTAGACATAAGCAGGCTTTGGGCAAGAACACGTGCGGAAAGACCCGTTTTCTTGTCAAGACCCTTTTCCTTTATGTACTGTGCCGCCAAAGCCGCCATACCTGCAATCTGAGGAGAAGCCATGGAAGTACCCGACATATTTACGTATTTATCGGTTTCAGCGGGTTCGCCGTCAACGGAATAAATGTTTCCGCCGGGTGCGGTAATCTCGGGCTTTAATTCCAGAGAACCGGGAACGCCCCAGGAGGAGAAGTCGCTGATAACGGACTTGTCGGGAGTTGTGATGACTATAGCTTCAGGCTTATCCTTATTAACGATTTTGCCTGTGTAGTATTTTCCGTCCTCGGAAGGAACGGCGTTAGCTTTTAAGAGCTGACCCTCTGCCTGTGTAACGGTTATAGCGGGAGCGTCTTGGGTATAGTCGGAAAGATCCATACGGATAACGCCCGGTTGGTTATTGTAAATAATGGTTGCGGCTGCGCCTGCCTTAACGGCATTTTCGCATTTTTCAACGAAGCTGATATCGCCTCTGGAGCATACCGCTATCTTGCCCTTAAGAGCGTCGCCCACAGCTGCCCAATCCTCGGGAGTGCCGAAACCGTCGATAAGCACGTATTCCAGCTCGCCCTTGAGAGTAGCAAAAGGCTTGTTGGTATAAGCTTCGCCGTTGTTGCCCACAGTGGATTCAGTGTAAACAACGGGGTAACCGTCAACGGTAAAGTATACGCTGTAAGCGCCGATATTCTCCGCAGAAGCTACGGTAAAGGCATTGGTGAAAGATCCGGGAGAACCGTCGGTCTGTGAGTTTACGTCGTCGGTATAAAGGAAGCCCTGAGTTTGAGCGTTATCCGCCCAGTGACCTGCGTTGCCTGCGGAAATAGCGACAACCGCGCCGCTATTGGTGATATCCTCAAGTATCTGCTGATATTCGGGATTGCTGTTTCTCGAGCTGCCGCCGTTGCCTGAACCCAGTGAAAGGTTGACAGCGTCAGCGCCTAAAACGATAGCGTCCTCAATAGCAAGCATATAGTCGGAATCGTAAGCTCCGCCGCCCTTGCCGAATACCTTCATGGTAAGGATCTGTGCGTCGGGAGCTACGCCCTGTACTCCTGTGGAGCTGATGGCTGCGACGTAGTCGCCGTACTGATCCTCGATAAACCTGTTGGCTGCCGAAATGCCCTCAACGTGAGAACCGTGACCACCCTGTGAATCGTTGTCATGGGTAATGTCATAGTCGCCGTCGATATAGTTGTAAGCAAAAGGAATTTTCTCGCTGAGGAATACCTTTGCGGGATCGATTTTTACATTGAGCTGATCCAAAACCGCCTCGATCTTTGCAGCGCTGAGGAGGTTAAGAGAAGTCTTATAATCGGCAAAATTTTTGCCCAATGCCTTCGCATTCTGCTTTAAGGAATAGAGGAATGCGCCTTCTGCAAAGGATTGATGGTCGGAATCGATACCCGTATCGATAACCGCAATCTTTGTGCCTGCGCCTGTGTATCCCTCTGCCCAAGCTGCGCTTGAACCGATCTGCAAAGCAGATGTAGCCATATTGGGGTCGTTGGGTACATCCTCTACGGTTTTAGCCGCCTCGTATTTTGTTTCAATAAGTACGGTCTTAACACCGCTGATTTTTTCGATTGCCTTGATTTGACCGAATTTTACATTTGCGGAAATAATATTTGCCGCCAAAGTTAAATTATGAACAACATCAAGATTTTCTTTTGTGGCCTTTTCGATTTTTTCTTCAACCGTTTGCTGTTTAAGCTTCAGACTGTCACGGTAAGCGACTGCCTTGGAGTTTACGGCAATAGTTTCGATATCGAAACCGGCCTTAATGGTGGAGGCGTCCTCAAGAACGATGGATACGCGAACTTCGTCGTCATTTGCATAACCAAGGTCTTCAGCTTCTGTCATCTTGTCCTTGCCGGGAGAAACAACAGAAATGCCCTTGCCGCTTAAATCCGAAATATTTACTCCGCTGGCGTTGGCTGTGGTAGGGACGACTACCGCAGAAATCGTTACAGCAGCAGCTAAAATTCCGGCAAGCAAGCGTTTTAACACTTTTTCTTCTTTCATTTAAGTGCTCCTTTACTCCTTATTTTATTTATATCACGCCCATAGGCATAACACATACAAGGCTAAGAACTTGTTCTCATATTAACGCTTTTGCGCTTTTACTTGTTAAAATGCATTGGTATATGTATGTGCAAGCAGCAAACAGCATTATGATTTGTGAATTTTTATTTCACAAAACCGACACTTATATACAATTTTAATTTTACAGCACTTTAATTTAAAAATCAATGCATTTATCACAAAATCTTTACATATTCACTTAAAATGTCACTTTGCATTTTTTTAAATGCGTATAGCGGGTAATTGTTGTGGAATGTTACAAAAGGGCAGTCGAAAAAGGTTGGTTAAAATCAAAAAAACCGCCCTCCCTGAGCGTTTTGAATAGGGCGGTTTGGTGTTATTGATTTTTCAGCTTACTAAAAATGCGGCGTGGGGGAGGTCGAAGGAGTCGGTTGCTATAAAAGAACCGACAGTCCATGTATCAGCAACCTTACTGTTAAGTATAATTTTTGCGGCATGAGTAAATGCCAGGGCTAAATCTCTGTCGTTCCAATTCTCCGGCAAAAAGGCGGGAACACAGATTTTGAGCATATTGTAAAAAACAACGAGAACAAAATAATTTTTAAATATTCCGTCTAAAGGAGATTGGCACAGGATTTGATTAACCAGCAGATTTTCCAAAATATACGGGCGCTCCGCTTCTATACTTCCGAACAGCTCTTGATTGTTTAAATATTTGTCTTTGCTGTAAACAAAATCAATTTTGTCATTGTTTTTTTCTGTTTTGACGCCCAAATTTTGCCTTACCTCCGAAAACAGCTGTTTTATAAAGCTTAAGCCTTCAGCTTCTTCAGCCCAATCCGCCATTCTTACAAGAATATCAATAGATTTGAGAGCGGCGCTGTCATCGGTTTGAGGAGCTTTCAGGGAATCGGCAATTTTCCGGCACGTTTCATGGTCAAGCATCATTTTGCAAAGACTTGCAATTTTTTCATCATTTCCTTCATCTATGTATTCATCGGCCTTTTTACTGAAATATCCTAATATGAGCAGTCTTTCCCGAACAGAAAATCTGCGGTTTTGAAGAATATCTATTTCCGCATTTTTTACGATCCAAAAATAAGGATATCCTTTCCAGCTCTTTGGAACATTATAATTGGACATACGCCCCTTGTTTATATATTTGTCCTTTCCGTCATACTCTTCCTCA
This sequence comes from uncultured Clostridia bacterium, assembly GCA_947427325.1. Lineage (GTDB taxonomy): Bacteria > Bacillota > Clostridia > Oscillospirales > Ruminococcaceae > Ruminiclostridium_E. Next base: position 13,713 of record CANEHP010000003.1, read on the forward strand.
AGAATTTCAAGACCCTCGGGATGATTCATAAGTATTTCGGTTACGTGAGGGCATGTAATATTAAGGGTGAAGATCATTGCGCTGTCTTCCACAACAGCATGAAGTCGGGGAAAGGTATTGCATACATAACCCATTTTTTCCTCCCCAAGCTCTTTTTGAAGCCGACAAAGTCCATCGTCGCACAGCATAGGGCAGTATCCGCCGTCTCCGAATTTTATTGCCGCATATTGCAGATCGTTTGCGTTGTTTATTCTGACAAAGGCGTTAGCGATTATTTTTCTTAATTCGGGACTGCAGCGGGCGTGCTTTATATTAAGATAATCTCTTTTGCCGAAGAGTATACCCCAGTGCTGACAGCAGGTTTCGGGACACTGCGAGCCTATACAGTGAAACTCATCATAATACTTGAACTTAACTACCTTCATCTTGATTCTCCTTATTTATTAAAGCATTGTATCAAAAGCTGCGGAAATTTCAAAGCAATAAAGCTGTTTCTGTTTTATTTATATTTTAACATTTTTCCTGCCATTTGTCTATATGTTTTTTCAACAATAAGAACTCCCGCCGTTCTGTATATTTTTTCATTACCTCGTCCTGCGCAAAAGCGGCGGGAACATCGCTTTTCCAATTATACAAACAATACCCCCGCCGAAGCGGGGGCAATGTATTTGTAGGAATTGTAATAAGTACAATAAAGCTTGCGCTGAATATATTAGCCGAGGAGCTGGAGAACTGCCTGAGGCTGCTGATTAGCCTGAGCCAGCATAGCCTGAGAAGCCTGCTGCAAGATGTTGAACTTGGTGTAGTTAATCATCTCGGTAGCCATATCTGTATCCCTGATCTGAGATTCAGCGTTTGTTAAGTTCTCGTTAGTAGTGGTTAAGTTGTTTACAGTGTACTCAAGACGGTTCTGGAGAGCACCGAGGTCAGCTCTCTGCAAGGAAACCTTCTTAACTGCTGCGTCAACTGAGGTGATAGCCTTGTTAGCTGCTTCTCTGGTGGAAACGTCTATGTTTGCAACACCCAATGAATCTGCGCCCATATCGTCAACATTAAGAGCAACTCTCTGATCCTTAACGCCGTTAGCGCCGATCTGGAATACTAAGCCTTCGCCGTTGCTGCCTGTGAAGTTCTTACCAAGACCTAAGCCTTCGGTTACATCTGCTGCGCCAATGGCATCAACTTTATTGAAGTAAATATGACCGTTGTTAGCTCCGTCAGGATTCTTAGCGTCGGTCAATTTAACCTCATAATCATATCCTGCCTTAGCCAAAAGGTTTTCAATATCCTTTTCGGAATAGTCAACGCCTGTTGACAGGTGCAATGTAACCGCTGCGCCGCTTGTGCCTATAACGGGAGCTGTATCGGTAACAACCTCTTCCTTGCCGGCTGCTCTGTCAAACGAAATAGCAACGCTTGCAACAAGAGATTCGTTAAGCTTAGAATCACCGTAAGAGTTAGCTGTAAGGGTGATAGTATCGGAAGAACCAACGCCGCCGTTTGTGCCGTCCGCTACGTTAGTCGATGCGTCAATTTCAATGGTTCCGCGAGTGCCTGCTACGGTTGCAGTTGTGGTGGCTGCTGCTGCTGTGATAACGCCATATTCACTCTTAAAAGTAATATCACCAAAAGGAGCGGTCATACCTGCGTCCTTGGGAACGGTTGCGTTCTTGATTAAGTCGTTGATCTCTTCATCAGTATAGGATTTATTAGCAACCAGGTTAACAGTAACCTTAAGTCCGGCTTTATCCCAAACAGCATTCTCTCCGCCTGCTCCGGAAGCTGAGTTCGTTGTAAACGCAATCTGCATTCCCTTAACGGAAGATGTGGTGGAAATGCGTCCGCCGCCGATAGCAGCAACCTTTTCGTTCATTCCGTAAAGAGCGCCGTAGTTATTGGTGTTTCCGCCTGCGCCCGAAAGAGAACCGTCAAGCAGCTGCATTCCGTTGTACTCGGTAGCTGTGGAAATTCTGTCGATTTCGCTCTTAAGAGCGTCAACTTCCTTCTGGATAGCCTCACGGTCTGTATCATTCTGGTAAGTACCATTAGCGGACTGTACAGCAAGTTCTCTCATTCTCTGGAGAATGGAGTGAGTTTCGTTCAAGCCGCCTTCAGCAGTCTGGATAAGAGAAATACCATCGTTAGCGTTTCTTGTAGCCTGAGCAAGACCACGGATCTGAGATCTCATTTTTTCGGAGATAGCCAAGCCTGCAGCGTTGTCGCCTGCACGGTTAATCTGATAACCGGAGCTGAGCTTTTCGGTAGCCTTCTTAAGACCGGCTACGTTTGTGTTCATCTTGTTGTTCGCATTGAGAGCGGACATATTATGTTGTACTACTAATCCTGCCATAATAATTTTCCTCCATGATTTCTGCTGTCAATTTCCTTTTGACAGCTCGCAGCAGCATTAAAAATTTTACGGCTGCGATTGTTAAAAATTAATGATAAGATTTGCAAATCTTCAAGGCTTCTTGAACCTTTCAGAAATAATATCGGCGGTGACGAAAAAAACTTTAGCGTTTTTTAGTAATTTTTTTGTAATTTTTTTGGATTGGCGGTTCTGCGGTATGGTTTGGGTACTGTTTTGGGAGTTTTTACAAGGAAACGGGTATAATTTTGCGTTTTTGCTGTTGACAAAAGCGGTAAAGCCGTGTATAATATAAATAAAGAGGGCGATAGGCGTGTCGCTCCCGATTTGGTTATGAAATAACCGCCTACGGTCGTGAAACGTGAAGGCGGTTATTTTTTATTGCTCTTGAAAAAATTCAGAGCAAGGAGCAGTACAGTTACAACATCACACAAAAGCATGAACAGCTGTATTAACTCGGAAAGAGTTATGTACATATCCTCACCCCTGCGTAAAATAACCGCCCGCTTTCACAAAAACAGTGAAAGCGGTTATTTTTTTGCAGTCGGTTAAAATGAAGCAATTCCTGTCTAATATGGCGTAAAGCAAAACAATTTTGTTTGCCAAATTCTTCCATTAGCCACGCAAAGCCGCATTATAAAGGCAAAGTTCCAATAATGGTACTTATCAGAACGACACTGACCGTGAGGCTATTCAGCTTGAGGTTGACGCTCTTAAGTCTGAAATTGACAGAATTTCCACTGCTACCGAGTATAATGGTATGCAGTTGTTGGATGGTTCGCTCAGCGGAGCAGGCGGTGCTGTTACAGAGTATGGTCCTAAGTATGGCGTTGTTGACACTGCAACAACAAATTTCACAGGTGCAATTATTACTTCTGACGTTGCAGGTGTTACATTGAAAACTACAGCTAATGCAACCGAAGGCGGCGAAAGCGCAACATGGGATGCTGATGGCAGAGAACTTACCTTTAATTTAGTTGCAAACAAAACTTATTCTCAAGCAGATATTGATAAGCTTATCAGAAACGCTGATACTCTTAAGGCAGACGGCGACAAGCCTAATATTACCGTTGCTCTTAAAAACGGTATAATGACAATGGATGACGGTACTATCACAGCCGCCACATCAGCAACCGCTGCCGGTGTAAGAGCCACAACCACAAGTCAATCTATTGTTGGAACCACTGCTCCTTTAAGTGCAGCGATTTCCGGATATGGCGATACAATTAAGCTTACATCTAATAGTTATGGCGTTGATGTGAGAAATATTGTCATTGCAACAGACGCAGAAGCAGGCAAGGAAAGTGTTGAAACTTTGCAGTCTGATAATACTGGGTACAAAGACGGTACTTTTGTACTTCACTTGTCAACAGGTAAAGAATATTCTAAAAAGGATATTGAAGCTTTATTGGCAAAAGAAGGACTTGATTACTCAGTAGAAATTACTGATTCTAACGCACCTGACGGCGATGTTTCTTTGAAGTTTGACCAAAAACAAGCAACGGCAAAATTTACTGCCAGCGCTACTGCTGGTACTGCCGGTACTTTTGCCACCGCTGCAGCTGGAACTGGCGCAATAGTTTTAGCATTAGGCGGTGGTACCTTGGGCGTAGGCGTAGGCAAGGAATTTTCTCCTACAACCGGTGAAGGTTTGACCTTCCAAATCGGTGCTAACGGCGTTGAAGACCAGAGAGTAACTCTTAACATTGACAATATGGGCGCAGACGCTCTCGGAGTAGCTTCCGCAGACGTTTCCACAAGAGACGCCGCTAACGAAGCTATCGATGCAGTTGACGTAGCAATTAAAAAGGTTTCCATGCAGCGTGCAGGACTCGGTGCTCTCCAGAACCGTCTCGAGTACACAGTTAACAACCTGACTACAACCAACGAGAACTTAACAAACGCTGAATCTCAGATCAGAGACACAGACATGGCTACAGAGATGATCAACTACACCAAGTTCAACATCCTGCAACAGGCTTCTCAGGCTATGCTGGCTCAGGCTAATCAGCAACCTCAGGCAGTTCTCCAGCTCCTTGGCTAATTTATTTTCGGCGCAAAGCTTATAATTCTTTCTTATTATCTTATTACAATTCCTACAAATAATAACACACGGCTTTGGCAAAAAGTTAATAACTTATGTTAAGCAGAAAACCCCGCTTCGGCGGGGTTTTCTGCTTGCTGTCTTGTTTTGTGCTTGCCGTCTTTATAAGGCAAAGGGCGTTAACGCATACAAACAAAACCCCCGCCGAAGCGGGGGAAATGTATTTGTAGGAATTGTAATAAGTACAAAAAGCTTTTGCTGAATATATTAGCCAAGGAGCTGGAGAACTGCCTGAGGTTGCTGATTAGCCTGAGCCAGCATAGCCTGAGAAGCCTGTTGCAGGATGTTGAACTTGGTGTAGTTGATCATCTCTGTAGCCATGTCTGTGTCTCTGATCTGAGATTCAGCGTTTGTTAAGTTCTCGTTGGTTGTAGTCAGGTTGTTAACTGTGTACTCAAGACGGTTTTGGAGAGCACCGAGTCCTGCACGCTGCATGGAAACCTTTTTAATTGCTGCGTCAACTGCATCGATAGCTTCGTTAGCGGCGTCTCTTGTGGAAACGTCTGCATTAGCTACGCCGAGAGCGGAAGAACTCATATCGTCAACTGTCAAAGTAACTCTCTGGTCTTCAACACCGTTAGCTCCTATTTGGAAGGTCAAGCCGGTACCTGTGGAAGTTACTTGTTCTTTTCCAACGCCTGCACCATCAGTAATACTTACGTCTGCCGTTCCTGCAACATTAAAGTAAACATGACCATCGTTATCACCGTCAGTAGCCTTGGAGTCGGTTAACTTAACATCAAAATCATAGCCCTCTTTAGCAAGAATGAGTTCAATATCCTTTTCGCTGTAATCAACACCGGTAGCCAAGTTAAGGGTGAGTTCAGTAGGTTTTGCGGCGTTTGCAACTGTTACAGATTCTTTACCCTTGTCAACTCCCGAAGTGTTAATTGTAATCTTTGTAGCACCGTGAGTATCGGCAGCCAATCCATAGCTATTAGCGGTAAATGTACCATTATTTTCCAAATAACACCCTACTTAGTTGCCAAAAATTGTCAAAACGGCAGCAAAAACCGCCCTAACCAAAAGGTCTAAGGCGGTAAATATACAATAGCAAATATACCATATTATAATAGTATCACTTATTATTTTTACTGAGATATTTATAAAGCGTCTCCACAAGTATACCGATCTGCGGCTTGGAAAATTGCTCGTCTGCGCCGATGCTTTCGCCCTTTATTCTCATCTGCTCGTTAATAAGCGAGCTGAACAGGAATACGGGAATCTGCTTCATAACGGGATCGTCCTTTATTCTCTTGGTAAGGTGATGTCCGTCCATCTGCGGCATTTCGATATCGGAAATAATCAGCGCCACTTCACTGCGTATATCGTCTCCCAGCTCCTTAAAGCTGCTGATATAGTCAAAGGCGTCCTTGCCGTTGGTAAAGGACATAACATTTCTGAAGCCTGCGGTGTGCAGAGTATCCATTATCATCTTGTTAAGCAATGCGCTGTCCTCTGCAATAACAATATGGCTTGTAAAGTCCACCGACTCCATTTTCTTCAGCTTATCCATACCTGAGGTGTCAAGACCTGCCGACTTGTTGATATCCGCAACGATTCTTTCAAAGTCGAGAATAAGGATCATTCCGTCCTCAAGCTTTGCAACGCCCGTAATAAGTCCGCCGTTTTCGTTCTGTGCAACTGAGGGCGGCTTCTCAATGCTTGCCCAGCTTAATTTTACAATACCGTTTACCGAGCTTACATGGAACGCCACATGCATACCGTTAAACTCGCATATGATCATCATACCCTCGGAGCTTTCGTCCGCAGGGGATTTAAGAACCCTGTGCAAATCCACCACAGTGATAAGAATATCACGGGGCATAAATATACCTTCCACAGCGTCAGGAGCGTCGGGCATGGGCGTAACGGTGGAATAGCGCATCATTTCGCTGACCTTGGCAATATTTATTCCAAAACACTTTTTGCCCACATAAAATTTCAGAAGCTCTAATTCGTTAGTGCCGCTTTCAAGCAGAATACCTGTATCCATAGCAATCCTCCGATATTATGTAAATTGTGCTTAAATGCTTTTTTTTATTATACTACATTTTTAAAGGGATTTCAAGAGCTTTATTTAAAAAACTCAAAAGCCGCTTCAGGGTCAGCTTTTTAAGCAGCGCCTTAAATTGGAAAAAATGCAAATAATAATTTTTATCGTTACTTAACAAATCACTCAAGAAATCACTCAAGAAATCGCTCAAAAAATCACTCAAGCTCAAAAGCTCCCGTATAAAGCCTGTAATACTGCCCCTTTTCCTCAATAAGCTTTTGGTGGCTTCCTCTCTCAATAATTCTTCCGTGGTCAAGCACCATAATAACGTCGGAGTTCTGCACGGTGGAAAGTCTGTGAGCGATTACAAAAACGGTTCTGCCCTTCATCAGGGCGTCCATTCCCTTTTGCACGATCGCCTCCGTTCTTGTATCAATGGAGGAGGTAGCCTCGTCAAGTATCATAACGGGCGGATCGGCAACCGCCGCTCTGGCAATCGCCAAAAGCTGCCTCTGACCCTGTGAAAGATTTGCGCCGTTGCCGCTGAGCTGGGTATTGTACCCCTCGGGAAGTCTTGTAACAAAATCGTCTGCTCCCGCAAGCTTTGCCGCCCTGATGCACTCCTCGTCGGTGGCGTCAAGCTTGCCGTAGCGGATATTATCCATAACCGAACCCGTGAAAAGGTTGGTGTCCTGCAAAACGATACCGAGAGAGTGACGGAGATCGGCTTTCTTTATTTTGTTTATGTTAATTCCGTCATAGCGTATCTTTCCGTCCGCAATATCGTAAAATCTGTTTATCAGGTTTGTGATAGTGGTCTTTCCTGCGCCTGTCGCACCCACAAAGGCAACCTTTTGTCCCGGCTCTGCATAAATGGTTACGTCATGGAGAACCGTTTTGCCCTCCTCGTAGGCAAAGTCCACGTCAAACAAGCGGACGTCGCCCGTAAGCTTTGTGTAGGTAACCGAGCCGTCCTCGGAATGCGGGTGCTTCCATGCCCAAAGACCCGTTCTTTCCCTGCACTCGGTAATAACGCCGTTTTCTTCCTTAGCATTTACAAGGGTAACATAGCCCTCGTCGGTTTCAGGCTCCTGATCCATAAGCTCAAAAATACGCTGTGCGCCTGCAATACCCATTACAACCGAGTTTATCTGGAAGGAGACCTGACCGATATTTCCCGCAAACTGCTTTGTCATATTAAGGAAAGGTACGGTTACGCTTATACTGAACGCCATTCCCGAAATACTGATGTTTCCCGCTCCCGAAATCAGGAAAAATCCTCCCGCAAGAGCAATAACCACATAAAGGATATTGCCTAAATTTCCCATAACCGGACCTAATATGTTGGAGTAGCTGTTAGCCCTTTCGGAGTCATGGTAAAGCTGATCGTTGATACGGTCAAAGTCCTCCTTGCTTTCCTCCTCATGGCAGAAAACCTTTACCACCTTCTGACCGTTCATTATTTCCTCGATATAGCCTTCTTCCTTACCGATGGCTCTTTGCTGTTTTACAAAGTATTTGGCAGAGCCGCCGCCGATTTTCTTTGTAAGGAATATCATAACCGCCGTTCCCGCCAATACCACAAGTGTGAGCCACAGGCTGAAATACAGCATTATTCCCAAAACTGTGGCAATAACCACGCCCATGCTGAACAGCTGGGGCAGGCTTTGCGAAATAAGCTGGCGGAGAGCGTCTATATCGTTGGTGTAAACGCTCATGATATCGCCGTGATTGTGGGTGTCAAAATACTTTATGGGCAATGTCTGCATCTGCCCGAACAGCTTTACACGCATTTTCATAAGCACGCCCTGGGTAACGGTTGCGCCCATTTGATTGTAAATAACGGAGGAAATAAGGGACAGCACATAAAGCGCCGCCAAAACTCCCGCAATGGATAAGATCTCGCCGCTTACCGCCGCCCAGTCGCCCGATTTCCAGCTTTCCTCGATTATGCCTATGATTTTTTGCATAAACACAGAGGGTATTGAGCTGACTGCCGCATTAAACAAAATACAGAAAATAATAATGGGAACTCTTACAGGGTAAAATTGAAAGACCATTTTAAGGGTGCGCTTTACTGCGCCCTTTTTCAGCTTGGGCTTAGGTCCTCTCGGTCCTCTCGGAGGCATATCAGCTCACCTCGCTTTCACTGTTATTCCGACTGCCGTCAACCTTGTTTTGTGAGGTGTAAACTTCACGGTAGATCCTGTTGGTTTTCAAAAGCTCCTCATGCGTTCCCACACCGTCAATTCTGCCGCCCTCCATAATTACAATGCGGTCGGCGTCCTGAACGGAGGAGGTTCTTTGAGCTATTATGATTTTTGTGGTATCGGGCATATACTTTTTAAAGCCGTTCCTTATCAGGGCGTCGGTCTTTGTGTCAACAGCGCTGGTGGAGTCATCAAGAATAAGTATCTTGGGCTTTTTTAACAGCGCCCTTGCTATGCAGAGCCTTTGCTTCTGTCCGCCCGAAACGTTTGCGCCGCCCTGCTCGATATAGGTGTCGTAGCCGTCGGGGAAGCCCTGAATAAATTCGTCCGCCTGTGCGATTTTGCAGGCTTCGATCATTTCCTCGTCGGTGGCTTCCTTATTGCCCCAGCGGAGATTTTCTTTGATCGTGCCGCTGAACAGCACGTTTTTCTGTAAAACAACGGCGACCTGATTGCGGAGAGCCTCCACGTCATAATCCCTTACATCGACGCCGCCCACCCTTACATCGCCCTCGGTGGCGTCGTAAAGACGGGATATAAGCTGAATGAGAGAGGATTTTGAAGAGCCTGTTCCGCCGATAATACCAATGGTTTCCCCGCTTTTTATATGCAGGTCGATATCCGACAGCGCAAATTTTTCCGCCTGCGCCGAATATCTGAAATTAACATTATCAAAGTCAACAGAACCGTCCTTTACCTCCCAAACGGCATCGTCGGGGGAAGTAATGGTGCTTTCCTCGGTAAGAACCTCCGAAATTCTTCTTGCGGATTCGTTTGCCATAGTTATCATAACAAATACCATGGAAACCATCATAAGGCTGCTTAAAATCTGAAAGCTGTATGTAAGCAGTCCCGAAAGCTGTCCCACCTGCAAATCAATGCCCGTGGAGGTAATAACCGTATAAGAGCCGAAAATCATAACGAAAATCATAACGCTGTATAAGCAGAACTGCATTAAAGGACCGTTAAACGCCAGGATCTTTTCCGCCCTTGTAAAGTCCTTTCTTACGTCCTCGGCTGCGTTTGTGAACTTCTCCGTTTCGTAATCTTCCCTGACGTAGGACTTAACGACTCTCATACCCTTAACGTTTTCCTGTATGGACTCGTTGATTTTATCGTACTTTTTAAATACTCTTTTAAATAAGGGCATTGCCTTTTTTATAATTATAACAAGGCAAATACCCATAAAGGGCATAAGAGCCACAAAGATCCACGCCATTTTTCCGCCCATAATAAAAGCCATGGCAAAGGAAAATACCAGCATTATGGGACAGCGTACCGCCATTCTTATAATGGTCATAAACGCCATCTGAACATTGGTAACGTCGGTAGTCAGACGGGTAACCAGAGATGATGTGGAAAAGCGGTCGATGTTTTCAAAGGAAAAGCTCTGTACCTTATAGAACATATCCTTGCGCAGATTTTTTGCGAATCCGCAGGAAGCTACCGCACAGGTTTTTCCCGCTCCTACGCCGAATATAAGCGAGATAACCGCCATTACGGCAAGGATGACGCCGTATTTGACTATCACCTCAAATTCGCAGCCCGCCTGTATCTCGTTTATCAGCTTGGCAATTACAAACGGCAGCATACATTCCATAGCTACCTCGCCTATAATAAGGATGGGCGTCCAGATTGCAGGGGCTTTGTATTCCCTTACGGACTTCATAATCGTTCTTATCATTTTCTCAGTCATACACTCCTTTCGTTTTGCCTTTTAAATTAAAAATCCTAACTAAAACTCCGCAAAAAAAGAAAAAGTTATACGAATAAATTTGTTTGTGTACAAAACTTATTGCAAATTGAATTATAGCACAACAAATTTTTATTGTCAATAGGTTTTGGGACAATAAATCAGTTAGACGGGCTAATTTGTTATAATACGGCGGAAGATATTGCTCCCCCAATTAAAGTTTGCCACAGGATGCAGGCGCAAATGAAAAATATCAAGGAAAAAAGCACAGCAATATGCCATATTGCGAGCATTTTTGACGCAGAGATTTTTTATTCGCATCAAGTATTGTGGCAAGATTTAATTGGGGGAGCAATAAGAACAAGTTCTAAAATTCGTGCTGCCGAGAAAGCGGGCATAAATTCCCGCAGCTTCCCTGACAGCACGAATCTTGAGATCGGTAATTTATCAGATCCACATAGTCTTATCCATATTGTTAACAAATTTTTCCATCTCTTCCTTGGACCGAATAGTATGGGTATGGGCAATTATCTCCCTTCTGTGGGCGGGAGTAAGAGTCGAAAAATACTCCATAGCGTCGTTATTCTTAGCCAAAGCGATACCGAAGCCCAAAGGCAGCTCGGTATAATTATCCTTGATATCCATTTGATCTGTTCCTCCTTTTAATCTCCGAATTTTACCTCGAAATCTCCCTCTTCCCCTATTGCCGTTTCCTTATTCTTTCCGCCTGCATAGCTGAATCTCACGCTTATATTTTTCCCGTTCAGCCGCATTTTCAAAACCGTACCGTCAAGTTCCGGGGGGAGATTGGGCTTAAAGCTGAGCCTGCCCTTTTTCATTACGGCGCCCAGCAATCCCTCAAAAATACATTTCCAATACCAGCCCGCCGCTCCCGTATACATGGACCAGCCGCCTCTTCCGTAACACTGCGGATTTGTGTAAATATCCGCCGTCATAAAATAAGGCTCTCTGCCGAAATTTTTGTCGGGATAGAGAATCACCCTGTTTTCTTCCTTTTGGTCGGCTGTCTCTTCACCGCCCTCCCCTGCGTTGTCCGTAAAGCCTGCCGCTTCGGAGATTTCAGCCCCCTCCCGACCCGGCATAGCGCTTAAAATACTGTCAAGCTCTCTTTCCTTTTCCCTCTTGTAGCTTTCCTTATAATCCCATTCTCTTTCGCCCTTTAAAGCAGGGTTCAGCATATTTAAAAGCTCATAGGCTCTTTCCTTCTGTCCCGCCTTAAAGCAAGCAAGACAGTACCACACTGCGCCGTGAGTATACTGACCGCCGTTTTCTCTTACTCCCTCGGGATAGGACATAACATAGCCGGGACGCTGTGAAAGAATCCGCTCCCCGTTCTGCTTTGCCGCTTCGGACTTTTTACCGTCCTTTTCCCCGTTTTCGCCGATTTTGCCCTTTTCCTTTTCCGCTTCCGCCCTGCTCATGGTATTTTCTTCCGTAAAGGGCGGAGTGAACAGCTTTATTATTCCCGCTTTTTTGTCAACCAATCTGTCCCATGCGGAATTAAGAGCGGTTATATTTCTGTCTCCGTCGGGCAGCTCGGCCAATACCGCAAAGGCTTGGGGCAGAATGTCTATCTGACAGGCGGCGCTGCTTTTGCCGCCCATTTTGTCGCCGCTGTCGTAAAACGCCCTTAAATACCAATCTCCGTCCCAAGCGTTTTCCTCCAGGCTTACGCACAGCTCGGCTATCCTTTTTTCCAGCTTTTCCGCATAGCCGCCGTCGTTGTTGCTTCTCGCCGCTGCCGCAAACTTTCTTCCGCAGATTATATAGAACATGGCAAGCCAAACGCTTTCGCCCTGCCCCTTAACTCCCACGTTGTTGTAGCCGTCGTTCCAATCGCCGCAGCCTATTTTTATAAGTCCGTTTTTACCTTTGTTAAAGCCCTTTTCCATTGCCCTTTTACAATGCTCGTACACGGTTTCGGCAAGCTGCGTTACCTCCGCCGCCATAAACAGCTCCTGCTTATCCGGGGGCAAAGGCTCTCCCTTGCAGAAGGGGATCTGTAAATCCCAAAAGCCCTCCTCGCCATACGCCTCGTCATAACAGCAGGCGGTATAGGGCAGCCATAGCAAATCGTCGCTGTACCTTGTGCGCACTCCTGTTTTTTTGCCCTCCAGGTCATGCCACCAATGCAGCACATCGCCCTCTTCAAACTGACTTTGACAGCAAAGTAAAATATGCTCCTTTGCAAGCTTTGGCGAAATATACATTGCCGAAAGGCAGTCCTGAAGCTGATCTCTGAAGCCGAAGGCGCCGCCGTTCTGAAAAAATCCCGTCCTTGCCCAAATTCGGCAGGCAATAATCTGATGAGGCAGCCAGGTATTGAAAAGGTGATTTAAAGCCTTGTTGGAGGTGCGGAGGGCTATGGAGTTTTCAAATTCATTTCCGCAGGGGCTTCCCTCGGACTTTTTAAGATAATCCAAAGCCGAATTGGCAGCCTTTTCCATAGCGGCGTTTAAACGGTCTGTACCGTTTTTGGGCGTTTCGGCGTTTAAAAGGTTTATACCGGTTTTGGGCGTTTCGGCATTTAAACGGTTTTTACCGTCCCCCTGCGCCCTTTGGATATTTTCATTATTCAGGGCGTTTTGCAGAGCAAATTCTTCATTATAATACCCCAAAATAAATCTTATCCGCAAATTTTCCTTGGGGGGCAGCTTTATAGGCACTATAACCGCTGCAACGGGGCTGTTGTAAACACCCTCGCCGCTGACTGCGTTCCCGAAATTACCTGAGGCAAAATCAAGAGCCGAAAAGCAGAATTTCGGCTTTTGCGGGCAGTACAAAGCAGTTAAGCCGCTAAAGCTTTGATTCCTGCTGTTAAAAAATACCGCTCCGTCCTTTAAGGTATAAGCCGCAGGCATGGAAGACTCTTTATCCGACGCCATTAAAGGCGTCAGCTTGTACACAAGGTCAAAGCTCTGTTCGGTATCGGCATTGTTCGCAAGAGTAAGGGAGATCTCTTTGCCTAAGCCGCTTGTATAAACCTTTACCTCGGTTGTCGCCTTAACCGACAAAACCGTCCCCTCATAAACGCAGGAATAAGGGGAAAACTCCGCCCTGCTGCCCCTTATTAAATCATAATAGGCATTGCTGAGCTTAATCAGCAGCATTTCGCCGTAATTGTCCTTAATAATATCGTTGCTCCAGGGGGTAAGCTTGTTTTCTCTGCTGTTCAGGGCGTAGGTGAAGCCAAGGCTGTTTTGGGAAAGCAATGTGCCAAATTCCGAATTTGCAAGAATATTGCACCAGGTATTACGCTCGTTTCCTATAACAAAGCCGTCCTCCTTGAAACCGTTTTCCTTATCCGAATGAGAACAGGGAAGAACGGGCAGAGCCTTCGGCATCTTTTTAATTTTTATATCCGCAATACTGTTGTCGGAAAATAAATCCTGCAAGTTTACAAAGGCTGCAAGGGAATAAATCAAGGTGATAAGCTCCTTGCTGCTTTTCTCCTCTTTCTCCGCAAAAAGCAGGGGAAAACCGTTTCCCGCCAAAATGCCTGCCGCTTCGCTCTGTTCTAAGGCATTGCCGCAGATAACAACCAGATCGCAGTTTATGCCGCAGCCGTTAAGTCCGGATTTAAGCAGGGTTATATACTCCAAGCCCTCTGTTCCCTTGGTGACCAGCAGGGGAAAATCTCCCGAAATACCGAACCGCCACAGCTCCTTTTTATTAAGGGTATTGCTTTTTTGAGCCTGCAAAATTTCCTTTTGGAAAATTTCTCCGTACAAAACGGCCGCCAGAACTCTTTCCGCCATTCTGCCCTGCAAGGTGTTAATTGAAAGAGGGGATAAAAAATCTTCCTCAAAGGCGGAATTTTGATTTGAGCCGTTTGTCTGTTCCGCTGCTGCCGGCAAATTCTTTTGGTTTAGCGCATTTGCTGCCTGCTGCTTTTGCGTTTTGTTTTTGAATAAGGTTTTTTTGCCGCAAACGCCGCCGTTCCCTCTCAAAAGGACAGTACAGCCCTTTCGCAAATCCAAAGCCGCCTTTTTTGCCTCCTCCCTGCTGTCCCCGTAGCAGTAAAACAGGGTACACTGCTTTTCTTCTCCTGCGTCAAGCTCAATGCTGTTTTTTATAAAAAGACAGGGTGCGGGGATGCTGTTTTCGATATTTTCCCTTATAAAAGCATTTTTAAAAAATGAAAAAGGCCGGTAATCGGTGCAGCTTTCCCTTGATAAGCAGTAAGTGAAATCCTCGTCTTCAAGAAATCCTGCGGCGCAGGCGGTAACATTATCGCTGTGTCTGTCCTTTCTGCTGTATTCAAAAAGCCTGTTGTCCCTGTCATAGGAAATTTTCAAAAACAGATCCATAAACATAGGGTGGGCGGTATAATCTCTTGAAGCGGCAAGAACAGGCTCGCTGTAACAGCACAAAACAAGCTGCTTTTTGGATTTGGTTTTGTTTTTTACGGAAAATTTGCGTATTTCCGCATTATGCCCGCCCTCCGCCTTAACCGTCATGGAAAAGTCAAATTCTTTTTCTTTTATGGTATATTCGGTTTCCTTAGTCGAAAAAACCGTTGTTAAATTATCCTTAAGCATCGGATGGGCAAAAAAGGGATAAACGTTTTTCTCGTCGCAAAAGCCGTAAAAAGCGCCTTGGGGGCGGTTTAAATAATCCGATGTTTTGTTTAATGCCGACAAGCCCTTATAGGATGAATAAAAACAGCCGTTGGCAGAGGTGAACAGCGCAAGCTGTCCGCTCCACAGCACATTTACGGGCGAGCCTTGGGCCTTCTGCACCGTTATTTCCTCTCTTTCGCAGCTTGTTATTCCGCTGTCATAATGCCTTTCCGTTATTTTCAGCACCTTTTCTCCCGCCATAACCTTTTCCTCCAATAATTCCTCGGCTCTTTTCATTCTTTGGTCGCTTAAAAACAGCTCTGAGCAGATATTGCTTTTAAGGGCGTTTGCCGCTCCGCAGATCGCCATTCCCGTATGATGAGCCATAAAGCTTTTAATAACCGCCTTATCTCCCACACGACCCTTTGTATAGTCCACCGCCTCATAAAAACCGTAGTCGTTGTTAAAAGCTCCCTCTTTTTCAAGCAGAGCCAAATTATTCCAGCTTTCAAGAGGGTGGGAGGACAGGGTTAAATAAGAGGAATAGGGACTTACAACATATTCCTTATCCATTCCTCCCTTTAAGGCGGTTTTCTGCACTCCGTGAGCCTTGTACTGATAGTTTAAGTCCTTGTCAAAGGCATAGTAGCCGCTTTCGGAAATTCCGAAGGGTATACGCCTTGTTCCCGCCCCTCTGTTTCCCGCAGGTCTGTGACTGTGCTTTTGACAGTAAAAGGCGTATCTTAAAGCCTCATAGCTCATACTTCCCTCCTTTGACGTCAGCAGCAGCTCGGGCATATAAAACTCGAACATTGTGCCTGTCCATGCTATTGCTCCCGCATAGCGTCCGTTTCTCGACATGGCTCTTGACAAGGCTCTCCAGTGCTTTTTCGGCGCTTGCCCCAGGGCTATGGCCGTGTAGCTTAAAAGCCTTGCCTCGGACATAAGCATATCATAGCGGTGATGGGACAATTTTCCGGTTTTGCAGTCATAGCCTATGCTGAAAAGCTGCTTTTTTTTGCAGTAAAATTCGTCAAGCCTTGTTTCGTTTATAATTTTTTCACATCTTTCCGCAAGCCTGAGAGAAATTTTGTTTTGGATTAAACATTCTTTAACAGCGATAAGACAGGCTAAAAAATTTCCGCTGTCCACCGAAGAAACAAAGCTGCTTATTACTGTAAGGCTGTTCAGGTCATACCAGTTATAAAGATTTCCCTTCCATTTTTCCAAGTTTTCAACAGTTTCAACCGAGTTTTCCACAATTTCCTCAAAACGCTTTTTGTTGATTATGCCTAAATTAAACACTGCCGCCGCCGCTAAAAGATACATACCTATATTTGTGGGCGAGGTGCGCATTGCCACCCTATATATGGGGTAAAGCTGAACATTGTCGGGAGGGAGAAAATGTGTGCTTTCATTGGTGTAATCCTCAAAAAACCGCCACATCTTTTTTATTTGTGCAAACAATTCTTCCCCTGCGCTTTTGGGCAGGGCGGGCTTGTGTGTTTTTGACGGCTTGTCTGCGTAAAGAAAATAAGGAAAGGCGGCGCACATAATAACTGCCCCCAAAAGGACAAGGAACGCCCCCGCATTAAAACCCCCAAAGCTGCCTGCGCCATATTCCGCTAAGTCGCCACCCGAAAAGCCGATTGCGCTCAAGCCGCATCCCGAAACCCCGCACACCAAAAGAATAAGCGAAGCGGCAAAGGCGGGCAAAAGCGAAAAAACGCTGCCCTTAAAGGCGGTTTTTTCCAAAATTCCGCTGGTAGTCCATTCCAACAGCTTTTTCTTGCTGAAAACACCTCTCCAAAGAGCCTTGATCCCTGCGTCAAGGGAAACCAAGGCAGCCTTCGGCAAGGTCATAAGCTCCATAGCCGCTCTTAAGGCAAGCTGTTTTGTCTCACTGACTATGGGAGAATAAAACTGTCTTGTAATTCCAAAGCCAAAGCCCCTTTTCACCGAACCGATAAAAGGCGGCAAAAAGGGAAGAAGCAGAGAGCAATAAGCGGTGACTGCCCCAATATAGCCTTTTGCGGTAAAGCAGGAAATAAACAAAAGAGCTAAAATTAAAACGGGGTTTATTCCTCTTCTGAAATTGTCAAAAAGCTTAAATTTGGTAAGAGGGGAAAACTCCTTTTTGAAAATAAAGCGGATATTCTGAAAATCTCCTCTTATCCAGCGGTGCGCCCTTTTAAAATATGCCTTGGAGGTGGCGGGAAAGCCGTCGGAAAACTCCGTGCTTCCGCTGTAAGCCACTCCCGTAAAGCCGCCCTCCAAAATATCGTGGGAAAGCACCCTTTCCGCAGGCAGCTTATCCTTGCAGCTTTTTAAAAATTCCCTTTTTTTAATCAAGCCCTTTCCGCAAAAAATTCCCTCGCCGAAGCAGTCAAAATAAAACTCTCCTCCGAAGCTGTCATAGGAGGAAATGCCGCTTACTCCGCCGTTTCCCGCCATTCCTCCCGCAAAGGGCGTTTTTAAGGTGGAATCAAGAGTAGAGGTGCAGCGGGGTGCGATTATGCCGTATTTTTGATTTAAAGGGTGAAGCGCCGCCGCCGCCAAATCCTTTATACTGTCCATTAAGGGGACGGTGTCAAGGTCAAGGGCGGCTATAAATTCGCATTGTCTCGCATTGGCGGCGTTTCCCGAAACATAGGCAAAATCCGACCATGTGCCGCACATATATTCCGCCAGCTGCTCGATTGCTCCACGCTT
Source organism: uncultured Clostridia bacterium (assembly GCA_947427325.1). Classification (GTDB taxonomy): domain Bacteria; phylum Bacillota; class Clostridia; order Oscillospirales; family Ruminococcaceae; genus Ruminiclostridium_E. The sequence goes on from CANEHP010000003.1 coordinate 31,379, forward strand.
GCGTTCGTACCCCTGCCACTTGTTCATGGTTTTGCAAAAGCCGCGTTTGCGAAAAAAGATAATGCTTTCGGGGAAGATCCTTTGTCTCAGCTTTTCCGAGGCTGCAAAAAGCGGCTTGTCCGAGGAGTCTTTTTCCTTGTCCTTTGGCGGCAGATCCAAAAGAAGAGCAAAATATATGCCCTTTTGGGTATTTTTAAGCTTGGCGTTTTTCAGCTTTTCAAGCGCTTCCTCCAACGCCCTCCCGTCATTTACCAGCGCAGAGATCACACAAAGGGTTTTTCCGCCTTCCCCGAGATCGCCGCCTATATCCATACGGGGCAGGGGACTGCTTTTCACCCTTCTTGCCGTAAGCAAATCCGCAAAAGGCTTAACAATGGCAAAAACAGGGAAAAACAAAAGGGGAATAAGCAGGGGGTTCCACAAAAGACCTATGCCTGTGCTCAGCAGGGCGGCAATAAGAAAAACGGACATAAGATAAAGACCGACCTTGCGGTAAGGGAATATGTTTCTGTAATCGGTTTCCAGCACTTCCGTTACGGAAACACCCTCTGTCTGCGCTCTCTTTGTTACCTCGGGGGTATAGCGTTCCTCTCCTATTCCTATTTCTCTTGCTATCAGCGCCGCTTTGGTTCTGAACGCCGCCTTGGTTTCTTTGGAGGAGCTTTGGTAAACCCGGTCCGAGCAAAAGGCGGTATGAACGGGACTTAGCTCAGCCAGCCGTTCCATATCCAAATCCCGCAGAGCATACATTTTTTCATAATACTTCCCGGGATTGTATTTTTCCCGGGTTTGATTTTTACAGCTTTCCTGCCATACCTTTAGGGCTTCCCGAATAAGGCAGAGCTTACTCTGCCATAAAAGGCTGTTAATATCTCCCTCGCCTATATAGCTGCTTTGGGACAGCTCCTCTATAAGCTGTGAAACCGTGCTGTCGTTAATATCGGAGAGAGAAAGCATTTTTTCTCCCAAAATAATTTTATTTTCGGAAACAGTGATATACTGCTCCTTTGCGGTTTTTATAAGCTCGGTCAGCTCCCTTTCAAAAAGGCGGTTTTCCCAAAGTGGAGGACAGCCCTTTAAAGCCTTCGCCGCTTGTCTCAGCTCTTTAAGTAAGGTTTTTCCGCATAAAACAGTGCTTTGTGACATAGCCTTCTCCTATTAGTTGCAATAATCTGTGATTAGTATGCCACATCAGGTTTAAATCATACTTTTTTGGAAGAATTTCAAAAGCAAAAAGGGGCTGTAAAAAAACTACCTGTTAAAAAAAGAGCTTAATAAAGTTTCCGTCCGGAGAATTTCGCTTGCGAAATTCTCAAACCCTTCTTC
>CANEHP010000004.1 GCA_947427325.1 uncultured Clostridia bacterium
AAGGAGCGGAGCAAGGCGGAGTGGATTTTTATTTTGCGAATTTTGAAATTCTTTTAAAATCAGTAAATTACCGCCGACTTTTCTGAGAGCGGGCATAAATCAGCGCCAACTTTCCCGAGAGAACAATAAATCAGCGCCAAGTTTCCCGAGAGAACAATAAATCAGCACCAAATTTCCCGAAAGAACAATAAATCTGTTTTTACAGCCCCTTAACTCAAAAGCCTCTCCCTAAGCATATCCATAAGCTTATCAACGTCAATGGGTTTGCCTAAATGTCCGTCCATTCCCGCCTCAAAGGCCTGCTGCTTATCCTCGTCGAAGGCGTTGGCGGTCATTGCTATTATGGGAATATTTGCAAGCTTGGGATCGGGCAGATCTCTGATTTTTCTTGTGGCTTGGTAGCCGTCTGTAACAGGCATCTGAATATCCATAAGCACAAGGTCGTACTGACCCTCCTTTGAATTTTGCACCTTTTCCACTGCCATAGACCCGTCGTCTGCGGTATCTACCGTAAAGCCCGCCTCCTCCAAAATCGTTTTGGCTATCTCTTGGTTAAGCTCGTTATCCTCAACTAAAAGAATACTCTTGTTTTTAAATACTGCCTTATTTTCCTGCTGCTTTTCACTGCCGCTATTGTCCTCTATCGCATTTAAAAGCACCGTTCTAAGCTCGGATAAAAATACGGGTTTGGAGCAAAAGGCGTTGACTCCGCTTCCTTTAGCGTCCGATTCTATTTCCGCCCAATCGTAGGCGGTCATTATTATAATGATCTTTTCCTTTCCCACAAGCCTCCGTATTCTTCGGGCGGTTTCCACGCCGTTCAGGTCGGGCATCTGCCAGTCCAAAACAAATACGTCAAAATCCTCCCTTGCGTCCATGGCAAGCTCCGTCCTTAAAATAGCCTCCTTGCCCGAAGCCGTCCACTCGGTGCGCAAGCCTAAGGTGTTCAGAATTTTGGTTACCGCAGAGCAGGAATTGAAATCGTCGTCGGCAACCAAAGCCCGTGCGTTTTCAAGGAAGGGTATTTTTTCGGCGGCAGCGGCATTGCCTGCGGTTCTGAACTTAAACTTTACCGCAAATTCCGTTCCCTTGCCCTGCTCGCTTTCAACGGTTATCTCGCCGTTCATCATATCCACGATATTCTTTGTTATAGCCATACCCAAGCCCGTACCCTGAGTGCCGCTGACGGTGGAGGTGCGCTCTCTTTCAAAAGGCTCGTAGATGTGAGAGAGAAAGTCCCTGCTCATTCCTATTCCGCTGTCCCGTATCTTAAATTCGTAAGCGGCAAAGCCCTTAGGCGCATTTTGCTCCTGTGAGACGCGTATGGAAATAGTCCCCCCCGACCCGGTGAACTTTATGGAATTGCTGACTATGTTAAGAAGCACCTGGTTGAGCCTTAGCCGGTCACATACTATGTTATCGTTAACTACGCCCGGGATGTCTATTGAGAATTTTATCTGCTTAGCCCTTACGTCCGCCTGCACAATCGTCTTAAGGTCATGCATAATCTCGGACAGGCTACACTCCTTTTCCTCAATATGCACCCTGCCGCTTTCGATTCTGCTCATATCCAGCACGTCGTTTATAAGGGACAGCAAATGATTGCTGGAGGAGGTGATTTTGCTTAGGTAATCCCTTACCAGCTCCTTATTGTCAATATGAGTGGAGGCAAGATTGGTAAAACCGATAATGGCATTCATAGGGGTGCGTATATCGTGGGACATATTGTTCAGAAAAAACGTTTTCGCCCTGTTTGAGTGCTGCGCCTGCTCCAAGGCCTCCTCCAGCAGCTTTTTCTGCTCCGCCAGCTCTCTGTCCTTTTCCACACCTGAGGTTATATCTATAAAAGTGCCTACATAGGTTATGGGAGTGCCGTCGCTTCGTCTCGACAGCTTGCCTGTGGAGCGAAACCAGCGGTAGCCGTTGTTTTTGGTCATAAGGCGGTATTTTGAGTCAAAGATCTTTTTTCCCGAATAGTCGGAAACGGTTTCAAAAAAATCTCTTAAAACGTCTTCCCTGTCCTCGGGATTAATTAGATCCGTCCACGCTTCAAGCCTGTTGGGGAAATCCTTTTCGTCCTTATACCCTAACATGGAACGGAAGTCATTGCTCCATAAAACGCTTTCAAGTTCGCCCAAAGCGTTAAATTCCATAGTCCACATGCCCGATTTTAAAATCTCATGCACTATTTTAAGGGACGTAGTCTCATGCTCCAAAAGCTTCATTGCCTTAAGCTTATCCTCAAGAAGCCTTTTGGCGTTTTCCTCGTCTATCTGCTTGTAATGCTTTAAAGTAACATCTTCAAGAAAGACATAGAAAATATCCCCGAAATGCTTGGTGGTCACAAAATGTCCGTAGTCCGCCATCCATCTTATATCGCCGTTTTTTCGGATTATGCGGTACTCCACATAGTCAAGATTATCCTTATTATAAAAAATTTGGCTGCGAATGCTTTGCAGTGTGCCTTCCCTGTCCTCGGGATGGACCATACCCTTGAAGGTAAAGCCCGTATGCTGTTTAAATTCCTCTAAATCCTTGCAGCCGAAAATTTCTATTAACGCTTTATTTGCATATATAAGTTCTTCGTCATCATCGGCATGATATATGAAAAAACCGCCCGGCATTCCCGTTGTTATTTGCTCTATTATCGGAAAGGTTTCTTCACTTAAAATCAGGGGATTGCCCTCTGCTTTGAAATTGCTTATGCTCATAACTCTCTTGTCCTTTTCATTCTTATACTAATTCCAATTTAAAAAGGTATTGGTACGAGTTTTACTTTTCATAACAAAACCTCCGTGGATATCCACAGAGGTTTGTTACCTAATATAAATTCAAATATTACATACCCGTAATACCCGAACGCTCGATACCTTCAACAAACTGTCTCTGTAGGAAACAATAGATGATAAGTATTGGCAGAATGGTGAGCATACAGCCTGCCTGTATCCAAACGATCCAGTCGGTGGGGTTTCCCGTAGGGGCTTCTCCTCCGTTTTTGTACTGGGATACTGTCCTCCATATGTTATTGGTTAACAAGGATATTGTTTGCGCCTTCTCGCCGGACAGATACATACCCGATACATAAGAGTCGTTCCAATACCATACTATTGAAAAAATAAATACGGTTAAGAAGGATGTCTTTGCGTTAGGCACCATTATTCTTATAAAGGTGGAGAAGGGTCCGCAGCCGTCAAGATGAGCGGCGTCTTCAAGCTCCTTGGGCAGTCCTCTGAAAAACTGTCTGAAAAGCAGCACGAAAAGTCCTGCGCGTATGCCGTTTACAAAGAACGCCTGCAAATACAAGGAAACGGGATTGTTAATCAGGTTAAGTCCGTAGGGATTATCCTTGCTTATCAGTCCGATAAGTCCAAAAACATCAAAATATCTGAACTGCTGGAACTGAGGGATAAGAATGATCTGTATGGGAACGATAATTTGCAGTATTACGATCATAAACAGGAAGCCCCTGCCCTTAAACTTAAATCTCGCAAAGCCGTAGCCTGTAATGGCACAGGTAACAACCTGTATCAGTGAGCAGACTATATTTACCGATATGGTATTCCACAGTATCTCGGGATACTTCAGGGCGTTCCAGGTATCGATTATATTGTCTACCGTAAAGGTTTTGGGTATCCACATTACCGAAGGATCGTACATTTCCTCCTGAGGTCTGAATGCACAGGAAACCATATAGATTATGGGGTAAAGGATAACGAAGCTAAGCCCAAAGACAATAAGAAATCTGAATACGGGCCAAACCTTGTCTGCAACTCTTCTGCCGAAAATATAGCGGTAATGCTTTTTTTCGGAATCACTGTATTTCTTGTAGTTTCTTATGATCTCCCAGTTGCTAATGTGATATTGCTTGTGAAGAGCCTTTCGCTGCTTTTCCAGCTGCTTAAGCTCTTTTTTTGTGTATTTCTTTTCTTGTCTTGCGTCATCGTCGCTGACCTTTACAACGATGTCTTTAAGAGCGTCCGCCGCATGTGTTTCCGTCTGTGCAGCCTGCTCTGCGCCTGCAAGAGATTCCGCTGTGCTTGTTTGAACCTCTTCGGGCTTTTCAGACTGTCCCGACGGCTCATTTACGGCTTTTACCGAGTCCGCCGCACTAACCTCGGGAGTTTCGTCAGCGGGATCTATTTTCTTTAAATTTTTATCAGCCACTTTCGTCCCTCCTCTTAGTCTACCTGATAGAATACAAACTTGGAAATAATGGCGGATATAATACCAAGGGCGACGCCTACTATTCCAAAGTAAGTCCATGCCATAGCCGTACTTATATCATACTGCCATTGTAAGTTTCTGGCGAGAACCTGAACCATAACGGGGTTGTTTGCGTCAATAAATACATCGATAACGGTATAAATCAGGTTCGCTAAAATCATCGGGCTTATTGTCGGGAACGTAATTTTCCAGAAAAATTCCCAACCGGTCGCACCCTCCATCTGAGCGGCTTCTTTTGCTGCGGTGGGTATCTGCTGCAATGCCGAAAGGAAGATGATGGTCTGAATACCGCAGCGCCAAATCAGGTTGAACAAGCCGCTGGCTATTTCTCCCAGTTTATTCGCAAAAGACTGGCTTATATTGGAGAATCCCATAAATTCAAGGAATGAATCTACCATATCTATCTGGAACAGCGAACTGAACTGAGAAGCTTCGCCTACGCCCTGAGAGGTGACCTCGCCGTTAATAACCGCCAGCACAGGCCCCGTTGCAACAAGCACGGGTATGAAGAATATGGCTCTTGCAAGGGTTCTGCCTCTAAACTTTTGGTTAAGCATAAGCGCAATGAATAAGCTGAACACGATAATCATAAAGGTATCGCCGGGCATTGCGCTTAAGGATTTGATAAGGTTAGGCACATAATCCGGGTCTGTGTTGAAAATAAATTTATAGTTATCAAAGTTATTCCACTCACAAAGTATGCCCGGTCTTGTCATACCTTCATATTTGTTATTGGCTATATCGGCTGCATTGACGGTAGTGGTCTTGGATAACGAATATCTCACAGACTCCGCCAGGGGGATAATGAACATATAAATCGTTCCCACTAACCAAAGTGCAATAAATATGTAGCCGTAAAGCTTTTTCTTTTTTTCATAAGAAATTCTTGTTTTCTTATTAAGATTGGGTCCCTTTACGCTGACCTTTTTTGCGCTTTCCTCGTCCAATGCGGTCAATGGGGTCAATGCGGCAGCTCCCTCCCCGGCGGCAATATTTTCCGCCGAGCCTGCCGCCCCGCCGACCTCGGAGGCTTCGCCGACAGCTTCTTTTACGGCTTCTTCCGCCTTTACGGCAATTTCATCCTGCTTTTCTTTTTTTGAATTGGATTTAGCCATTAGTCGCTCACTCCTTTCAATCCATAATCAGCAAGATTTTTTTCCTGCCCGTTTACTGTAACTTTAAGCTTTTCAGTATCTACGGTAATGGTTGTTCCGTCGGAATATTCCGCTGTAAAGTTCTTTTTGCCGTTTCTTGTGTACTTAACGATAGCTGCGTCTTTTACAGAACCGGCAATGTCATTGAACAGCTTGTAGTCGTTAGCCGCATCCTCCAGCCAGCCTTCATAATTGCTGTAGTAATACTTATCATAGAGGCTGTCTAAGAACTCGTTGGGAGAATTATACATCAGCTCGTAGTGTATCGAAGAGCCTGTCAAAAGGGACAGTAATTTTAATTCGTTTGCATTGGAGCTTGCGTTTACGGGCTTTGAGGAATAAGGAATATATCCGTGAACCAATATCTGGTAGAAGGGAACATCGTAATCAAAAAGATCGTAGTTCGAGCTGTAAAGAGGTACATTTGTAATTGCCGATACATACGGAAGCGCATAAGCGTTGCATTCCTGGGCAATTATTGAAATACCTGCGTCATTAAGCTTCTTGTAGCCCTCCGTAAGAATACCCATGGTATCCTGACGAACTATCTGAGGCTTTCCCTCCGCATTCTGACGGCTGAAATCGCTGTACAGAAGAGAGGTTGCCTGGTTAAGGCTTATTGTTGAAATTCCCTCGCTGTTAAAGGATTTAACCAGCTTATCAAATACGCTGGAAAAATGATGAGGGGATAAAATCGTCCAGGTGGGCTTAACCCTTGTATCGGGTATTCCGTAAGCACGGCTGAAGTCGGTTTGGGTGGCATACGCCTTGGTAACTCTCTTTGAGCTGTTTAAGGTAAAGGAGTAGCCGTTGCCGCTTTTGGTGTATTCCATAAAGTTAACGCCGGGATAGAAGGTGACGTTGTTGTCCTGCGTGAACTTATAAAGGTCTTTAAAATCGTTCTCTCCGCCCAATTTACCCGAATAATCCGCACCGACCGTTACCTGACCCTTCATATCGCTGTTGGTAAAGTCGTTGTAGATAAGCTGCATTTCGTCAACGCCCAGATCCTTAAGCTTTTGGAGCATTTCCTTTGCCTGGCTGTAGGAGGTTGCGATTGTCTGCTGATCTACAGGGAAGCCTAAAATCGACTTTTTGGTAATTGTGCCGCCCATAGTGGTAATTGCAAGGGCATTGGCGTTATCGGTGGACTTTTTGGAAAAGCCCTTTTCGGCAATAAGGTAATTGCGGTAGGTATCCGCCAAATCTACAATACCCAGGTCGTCGCCCGTTACGAAGTAATAGCATACCTCGATATCGTCAACTCTGTTTTCTCCCGCCTGATAAGTTTTCAGCTCGGTCTTGGCGCCCATTGTAAAGGTATCCGTTGAGCGGAAGTCAAAGCTGAACCATGCGCAGTTGATTTCCGTTGCATTCTGTGCGCTTACGTAAGCGTTGACATAAGCATAGGGGTCGCCCTTGTTTACTACCGCAAGCATAGCCTCGCTGTGACCCTCCAGCTCTTTTACTATGCCCAAAACGGGAAGATAGGTCTGTTCGGTTTTTGCTCCCGCAAGCGCAGTGCTTATGGCTTTATCCTTGCCGTAAACTCTTGACTTATACGTACCGGTGGATGTTTTTCCGTTGTCAAACTCAATAACAGCGCCCGAACCGTCGGGAACGAACATATATCCGTCCTCGTTATTTCTTCCTGCGGCATTGGTTCTGCCTGCGCCAAAGGTTTGCGCAAGATCCATGCTTATAAGTTTGTACGATTTGGTTGAACTGAGGTGTTCGTTGATTTCGTCGGAGTGAACTCTGATTTTTAATCTGTCGTTGTCCAGGGTAACGGAAACGGGTATGACAATGCCGTATTTTGCGAAGGTGTAAGTAATCTTTACGCCGTTTTCAACATAATCCAAACTGAATTTCTCGGTTCTGACCGAAGCGTCAAAGGATTTTATGGGGGTGTCGGGCAGGCTGTTGTCTTCCATATTCAGGGGCTTAAAGGTTAACATGGAAGCCATGGTTACCTGCTGAGCGGCCCCCGCCCTGCCGTCCGATTCGTAATCGTAGGGAGTGGACCACCATATATAGCCGCTCTTATTGTTTTTCACGGCATAAATACAGGTGGTTTCGTTAAAATAAAGTGTTAAGCTGTCACTTTTGGCAATTTCCTTCATCTGTGCCAATGCCTGCTCTTCGGTAACAGGATCGGGAACTTCCTCTTCGCCGCCTGCTTCACCGCTGGCAGCGTCGTCTCCGTCCCCTGCGGGTTCTCCCTCGGCAGGAGCTGCGGTGTTTTCCGCGGCTGCGTCGGTTTCCGCGCCTTCCGACCACACGATGCCCGAGCTGAGGACAATAGAAACGGCAAGAATTGCTGCTAACAGCTTTCTTTTGAATTTAAGCATTTTCTGAAATCATTCCTTCCTCCGAGAATGCATATATGCTTTTAAGAGCATTTATGCTTTTCTCTCGGTTGCAGATTTTTTCTGTCGAAGCTTTGAAGCGGTCTTCACAGAACATTTACATATGTATCGCATATGACTTTATGCGGCTTTTCGGCAGACCCTGTGAAGACGTGTTCTTTGTTCCTTGAGATTATATGCTATAAGCTGAATCTGTACATCAATTCGGTTATGATGGAGTATACGAACATCACTACCTGCTGGAACAATGATACCAAAAGAATAAGCACCAAAACTATAATCACCATTGCCACCACCGAGAAGATCATGGCAAGTATGGTTTTTGGCATCGTATACTGATGAACCGCTTTCATTGCCGATATTAACAAAACGCCTGACCACACAAGTCCTATATAATTTATAAGGACGAGGATCGTGCCTTCCTGCCTTGTAAGCACATTGCTGGCTAAAATGTATATGATCTGCGAAATTATATACGGTACAAGCGCATAGGCGGAAACGCACATTATCTCATTCATCTTGCCTTCGCCGTCGAACAGTGTGCACAAGGACCAGTTTCCCACAACCCAAATAAAGAATATCAGAATCGAGCTGGAGAAGATGGGCACAACATTGAATATTTTATCAAAGACGGTCTGATAGATAAAGCCTGTCATAAGTCTTGCGCAAACATTGACAATAAAGAATACAAGTATGATTAAGAGGGCGACCTTGCTGTGATACGCCTTTTTCCACCTTACATCCTCAAAGCCTTCAAAGGGATGCCTTGCAACATAAAATGGCCATTTCCATTTCGGTAAATCAAGATCAAACCGCATTACGCCACACCTCCCTTTGCATTTTTGTCTTTTTTCTTTTTCAAAATTTTTCTGACTCTGGATAATACGAATAAAACAACGATAAGAACAATAATAACAATCATAAATACATTAAAATATTCTCTTATCATATCCATTCTGTATTCCTTAAAGGCTCTGTTGTAGCCGCCCTTGCTGTTCATATAGAAATACTTCATGGCTGTTTCGTTGTCGCCCATGGTGTAGTAGGCGTTGCCCAAGCCGATATAAGCGAACCAATAGTTGGCGTCTCTTAAAATGATTTCCTCAAAAGGCTCTTTTGCCTCCTTATAAAGTCCTCTGTTGAACTTTTCCACGGCGTCATGAACCATTGCGCCAAATTCGGTAAGTGCGAAAACCGTTATGCTGTTTTTTCTTGAGTCGGTAACGTAAACCTTGTCGTTATAAGATTCAACGGAGGTGGGTGAGGTGAAAAGACCCTTCTGGTCGCCCCAGCCGCCAAAAATAAACTCAAGGTCAAGCTCGTTGGAGTATTGGAAAACTCTCTTGTTTGAATAGTCCAAAAGAAATACGTTTCCGTTTTCGTCTACCTCGACGTCGTCTATGGCGGAAGCATAGACTTTGCCGTTGGACCAGGTCGAAAGATCGCCGAAAATCATATTGTCAAAGCCCATATTCAGATAGATGTTTTCACCTGAGGGGTTCAGCTTTTTCAAAATGTCCTTGTCGGAGCTTTTGGATGAAGTAACGGTATATATAAAGCCGTCGTCGTCAATATCGCAGTTTTCAAGCTCGATAGCCACCGCTCTTTTTCTCGCCCGCATTTGCTCACGGTTCATAAACAGCTTATAAAATGCGTTCTGCAATACTTCTGCGGTAGTTTCAACACGGTTAGCTCCGTAAAATCCGTTAAAAGAGCCGTCCTCGCTGAACTGCACCATACCGTTGGTGATGGAAGGGATAACCGCATATACGTTATATGCGTTGTCTACCACCAATTTTTCGGGACGGAAGGATATGTTGTCTTCATAAAGATCGCTTGAGGGTCTTGTATACTCGTGAAAGATCGTTCCGTCCTCATAGCACGCCAAAACTCTTTCGTTCAGGGAGTCTGCTATATATATGAGGGTTTTATCCCCCTTGTGAGTTACAAAAGTTCCCGTCGGAGTGTTAAGAGTGGTATTTTTAATTATGCTTTCGCTTTCGGGAAATTCCGTTCCGTATTTAAACGTGTCCAAAACGGTTCCCGAGCTCATATTCTCATCAGTGATGATGATACGGTGATTTTTGCTGTCTGTTATGTAAAACTTGCCCGTTTCGTTGTCAACAAACATATCGCTGACTTCGTCAAATGAACCTACGCCAATATCCGCCCCGGTAAATATATCGGATACCACATAACCGTTCTGAGAAGGCACAGGCTCGCTCCACCAGTTGTAGTTATATCCGTAGTAGGCTTCATCCGCAAAGACCGAGGGTGCAAGTGCGCTGAGAGCGGTTACCGTCGATAAGGCTAAGGCAGCAGTTTTTTTAGATAACGGCACTGATATTCATTCCTTTCTGATTTTTCTTTGAAAACTCCCTTTCGGGGATTCGGATCTTTAGCTTGTAAAAGGTTATCCTGAGGATGGCTGCAAAAATGCGGTCCTTAATTTTTTGCCTTAATCCTTCAAGCCGCTTTGCGCCATGGTTTCCATAACATTTGATTGGCAAATAAGGAATATTACAATAGGAGGAATCATTGTAACTACTGCCGACGCCGCTGCAACACCCGCACGGGCAATACCTGCCGAGGAAATGTTCGCCATAACGGTTGGGAGAGGCTTTAACTCCTCGCTGTAAATAAATGAATAGCCTGTTACCTGCCATGCGCCCTGGAATGCAAATATCATCAATGTCATAATAGCGGGCTTAACATTGGGCATTACTACCTGCCAGCAGGTTCTAAAGTGACCTGCGCCGTCAAGCTTGGCTGCCTCAATAATTGCATCCGGAATCTGTCCCATAAACTGACGCATAAGGAACAATCCCATAGGAGATGCAATGTAGGGAAGGGTAATCGCTAAGTATGTATCGATAAATCCTAATGTCGCCATTACCATATACTGCATGATAAACATTACGGAGGAGGTGAACAGAAGGGCAACTTCAATGGTTTTGTTCAGCGCTTTTTGTCCCGGGAACTTGCCTTTTGAAAGCGCATAAGCCGCAAAGGAGCAGAAAAATATCTGACATACCGTTACTACTACCGCCACAAGCATCGAGTTAAATATATATCTTGAAAATGGTACCCACATATTTGATGCTGTATTTAACAAGTCCACAAAGTTTTGACCTGTGGGTGCGATTACATACATCTTAGGCGGGAACAGGAACAATTCCTGTGAAGGCTTTATTGATTGAATTACTGACAGGTATATGGGAAACAGCTCAAACAGTCCTACTAAAAGTAGCAGGATAAAAATGGCTATATCGCCGCCCCTTGAGCCGCCGTATTTTTTTCTGGATTTTCTAACCCTCATGACTGCCGTCCTTTCGATTTATTTTTTGATTTAGCTAAGAGAACATTCGGAGAATATCCGATTTTATTTTAGTCCGATTTCTCTTTGAACCTTTTCTCGTAGGATAAGCGTGCGGATTTTACGGCAAATTCTGTTGATGATAAAGCAAGTTTTCATAGTCGGACTGCCGCCCGTTAAGAAATATCAATGCTGTCCGCGGCAAAATACGCTTAAAAATCCTGCCCTTGCCCTATGAGAATATGTTCTTAATCAAGGTATCTGCCCAATAACTTTTTAATGCCCCAGTTAGCGATAAGCATTACTCCGAATAAGACAAAGCATATTGCTGAAGCATAGCCCATCTCATATCTGATTGTGCCGTAGTCAAAGGCATGAGTCATAATCGTGTGTGCAGCATAGTCGGTGGAAGGGAAGGCTGTAAGGGTTCTGCCCACATCACCGGCGGTAAATGAGGCTACTATCTGCATAACCGCTGCGAAAAGCATTTGTGGTCCCATAGCGGGAACTGTTACCATCAGCAGCTCCTGCATACGATTCTTAACGCCTTCAACCGCCGCCGCTTCATAACGGTCACGGGGGATTCCCTGTAAGCCTGCGCGAAGAGATAGGAAGCCTGCGCCAAGAGACATCCAGAGTTGAACCACTATAACTACACCAAAAATGTAGTTTGCATCAGTAAGCCACTGAATAGCGCCCTTTGTAATGCCCAAGTTCATTAAGTAAGCGTTGGCTATACCGTAAGTATCGCCTGAAAAGATAAGCTGCCAGGTTGTAAAAATATTACCCGTAAGGGAAGGCGCGTAAAAAATAAATGTAAATACCGTCTTTAATGCGCCGGGCATTTCATTAATCAACCATGCCAATAAGAAGCAAAGTATGTAGCTTATAGGTCCGGTTACAACTGCGAAAATAAGGGTGTTCTGAACGGCCTTTAAAAAAACCTCGTCCTCCAGGAACAGCGCATAAAAGTTATTTAAGCCTATAAAATGAGGAGCCTGCACCATGTTGAAATTTGTAAAGCCAATAGGCAGTGACATTACAACCGGCACAAAGGTGAATATCGCAAATAAAATGAAGAATGGCGTCATCATCAGATAAAGACCACTGCTGCGTTTCATTTCACGGAGAGTGTAGCGGAACTTATCGTCCTCAATGTGCAGCACCCCCGCATTAGCTTTTGCTGCCAATCTGATTCCTCCTTGTTTTAAATTTGTCTCAACCTGTTTTTTGTTAATTATTACGGGTTTTCCGAAAAGCCGCAATTTGCATAATTTTTGCTGACAGCAAACACTTTCAGAGGAATTATATAAAATTGCTCCTTTTCGGATACCCAATAAAGCAGGCTTAAGTGCAAATTAATTATTTTTGAGCGTTTCCATCCTGTTTCCTTTTTATTTATTAAAGGTAGAAAGCTCTTGGTTCTTTCTGGTGATTTCAGCATTGATATCACGGTTATAGCTGGTAAGAGCATATCTTGCGTTTGAACCCTCGTTTACTACCGATCTGAATGCGTTCTTGACGTGACGGGTGGTAGCGTAGGACGCAGGAATTATGGGCACTTCGTTTGTTTGCTTCATCTGCGCCGTGATCTTTGCTATTTCGGACGTAGACCAGGGAAGCTGCTGCAAGGCTTCGATATTTGCCGTTGCATATCTTCCCAAAGGTCCCATAAGAGCTTCAATAGTCCTGCCGTATTCAACCTGTGTATCAGTGGAGGTAAACCACTTAATAAATTCCCAAGCTGCATTCTGGTTGGAAACCTTGTTAAATATCAATGCACCTGAGGTTGCGGAGTTGCAGGTATGATTTACTGTGCCGTCCTCCTGAGGCGTTCCGGGAACTACCGTAAAGTCCCAAAGTCCCTTAATTTCGGGAGCGGAAACCGAAAGCTGATTGTAGAAAGTATAGTTTTGAATCAGTATAGGTATTTCGCCTGTTCTGAAACGAGAGAATGCATCATAGGTCTGATCAAGAGCGTGAACATTGTAGAAGTCGGTCCACATCTTAAATGCTTCAAGGCTGGCCTCCTGATCGAAATTGGTGGCGGTAAGGTCGTCATTATAGATGTTAAGTCCTCTTTGAAGCATAAGCATTACAAATGTATCGCCTGCGTCAAATACTGATCCGGTGGTTACCGCTGCGGGAGTTACCAAGCCTACGTCAAGATATGAGCGCTGGAATACCTTAATCATTCCGATAAGCTCATCCCATGTTTCGGGAGGCTCTTCAATTCCAAGCTCTGCCAAAATATCGGTACGGTAGAACATCATGGGGAAGCTATGCTCGATAGGAAGTCCGTATACGCCGTTACGGTATGTGTAAAGGGTTGTCAGGTTAGGCGAAAACTGCTTTACAACCTCGTCATAGTCGGGGAATTTTGTAAGGTCAACCAACAAATCACGGGCAGCAAGCTGAATGGGGAAATCGCCGCCGGTAAACAGTGAAATTTCGGGACCTTTTCCCGCTAATGTTGCTTCAAGAATACCACCTACAACCAGATTAATGGATGCGGAAATTCCCTCGTGATTAACATTAAAGTCACTGTCGCACTGCTCCTTGATTGCCATGGCCTGATCACGAGCCAAGCCTACCCAAACTTTGAGAGATGTTTCATCAGCATTTTCGGAAATATTGTTGTAATCCTCAAAAAATGAACCGATAAATGCGTTAAAGCCAAAGACAAGGTTTTCAAGGAAGTTTCCTCTTACACGCGAAGCGGTTTCATGAACAGTCTTAACTTCAAAATAGTCAATTTCCAAAGGCTGGTCGCGGTAGTCTCTCATCCATGCGGAAAGTGATGCAACGTAATCCTTTATGGTGCTTGCCGTAATGGGAATATCATCCGGCTTCTTAATGCAGCGCTTCAGAACAACCGCCGTGGTTTCGAGAGTGGAAGCTTCAGAACCCGAGCCGAGCTTTTCTATATTAGCCTTTTCCTCATAAAGAGCGTCAACGATTCTCTCAAATTCGGAAATCAAATTGGGAATGGCGTCGTCTACACGATAGTCGGTGTATTCATCGGGTTTGGGACCTGTAATCATCAGTATGCGTCTGTAATAATAGCTCAGCTCATATACGATATCGTCAAGCCTTTGCATAATCTCACCAATATCGCCCGGGATAGCCTCCATTGTTATGGTGTGCTCGCCCTCTGTGAGCCAAATGTAAACCTCATCGCCCTCGCTGTCCAAAATACCCTGTGAATACCAGTTATTATCGTAAGGGAACATTACGTCATCGAAATACTGATTGGGAACTTTTCCGTCTATATAAACACGGCGGTTGGAGAAGAAGCCTCTCATTTCATTCTGTCTTACTTTAAAATTAAATGAGTAATAGCCGTCCCTCGGAACATTAAATTTCCATGTAGCCGACTGTGTAGCCTTTTTCCAGGTCGCCTGTCCCATAGTGTTGTAACGCTGCTTAGTGGGGTGGGAGGGGCTTACAAGACATTCGGTACGGTCGTTGGTGGCATAAAGGGTGGATGCGCTTTTGTAAAGGCTTCCCTCGCCCTGTACAAATATTGTCTTCGTACCAATAAAGTTATCCTCGGTAAGAGCGGGAGTGCCGTCTAAATCTTCCTGCGTGGGCTTCTGATACTCCGGCACTGCGTCATAATTCTTAAATGTAAAGGTTTTAAGACCTACATTGCACTTAATACCGGTAAGGGTAAGAGTGTGCCTGCCTTTTTCCAAATAGAAGAAATAAGGATTGTTAAAAAGTCCTTCCTTATCCTTTATGGGATATGTTATCCAGGTATCGTACTCCATCTGTCCGGGACGAATATCGTTATCGCGACTGTCCTGTCCGATTGCGGATTCGTCCATCCAATAACGGTCAAGGGTAAACGTCTTTGCTGCGGCGAAGGGATATTCGCCGTCCAGCTGCATTGCAAATTCAATTACCGTATTGTTGCCTTTAATGGTGTAGTAAAACATTTCAAAATTATAAAGTCCCGTTTCGGGTACTTCAAATTCATACTCGGCTTTACCGCCGTGATTTTGCCATACCAAAACATCTGCTTCACCTTGAAATTCCTTAACCTCCGCACCGGGATCAATTCCTTCTTCGTCTTTGCTCAAGCTTTTGTAATCCTTGGCGTTGATTACGATTTCCTGCTTGGGATAAGCAGCGTCGGAATGTCTGTTAAAATAGCTGGCGTAGGTATCGTCACGGTTCATTCCCGTTACTAAGGATTCGTTAACGGAAGAACCGGAGCTTTCCGTTCCTCCCGCTTCCTCAGCGGCGCTGACATAAACGGGCATACCTGCTAACATACTTGCCGACAAGGTTACAGCCAGCATTTTTTTCAGCCTGATGTTCATTCTTGCCAAAATTATATCCACCTTTCTTGATGAATTTTTCGAGAGCCGCTAACCGCTCTTTCGGAATAATTATTTTTACGACCAAGTCGATTAAAAGGGAAAATTACTGTGCAGGAAACAGAAGCGTTCATCGCCGTTTCCCGACTTTTTGCCTTAGGGCTTTATTCGGAGCGTCATTGCCCTTTAAAAGCGCAGGCTCGGAACGCAGTACAGCAGGCTGCCGCAGCTGCAAAGCGATCTGTGGGTTCGGCAGGGGGATTCAATGAGGAACAGCGCCCCGGGCTTGTGAAAAAACCTAATCCTCCGCCGGACCTAAATATGTTCAAACGCCTAAGAGCCGTGAACATCGGCAGCGGTTATAATAATTTTGTCATCCTCAAGCTCAACCCTGACTTTTCCGCCGCCTTTAACGCCCAAAGCGTTAAGATATTCCTTAGGCAGCTGCAAACGCCCCGCTCTGTCCAATACCGCCAGCTCTTCACGAACGGCGTCTTCGGCACTGTCTTTGTTTTCGCTCAAGGAGTCAAGAGACGCTATATCTTCAAGGGAATGCCTTCTTACCATTTCCGTGGCGGTTTTTCCGTCTCTTATGGAAACCACACGGTCGATGGATTTAGATAAATTTACATCGTGAGTTACTATTATAACGGTAACTCCAAGCTCTTTGTTTATTTTCTTAAAAACGTCAAGCACCATAGCTGCGGTTTTGGTGTCTACCGCTCCCGTAGGCTCGTCGGCCAAAAGAAGTCTGGGATTATTTGCAAGAGCTATTGCTATGGCAACTCTTTGCTGCTCGCCTCCCGACATCTGCGCCAAAAGGGAATTTTTTCTTTTGGAAAGTCCCACCTCTTCAAGAAGCATTTCCGCTCTGTGCCGCCGGTTTGCCGAGCCCTTAAGAAGCATGGGAAGCTCAACGTTTTGTTGGGCGGTAAGATAGGGAATAAGATTTCTTGCGTTATTCTGCCAAACGAAGCCTACCGTGTCCCGCATATATGAAATCAGCTCTTTTTCGTCTAATTTCAGCATATCCTTTCCGTCTATGTACAGACTTCCCGCCGAGGGCTTGTCAAGCCCTCCCAGCATATTTAAAAGAGTGGATTTACCCGAACCCGAAGCGCCTACGATGGCCATAAGCTCGCCCCGCTCCACGGTAAGGTCAAGACCCTGTAGGGCCATAACCTCCACTCCGTCGGATTTATATATTTTTACTAAGTTCTCGCACCACACCATCACCGATTCCGGCGGCGCCAGCATTACATTTTTCGGTATAATATCACCCCGCTTACCTTATGTATGAAGCCTGCCCGTTTTATGTATGAAGCCTGCCGGTTTAACGGGAGAGCCTTCCCTTTTTCGGCGTAAAAGCCGTTTAACGGGAGAACCTTCCCTTTTTCGGTGCAAAAACCGTTAAACGGAAAGTTTGCCGTCCTCCAAAGCATAAACCTTATCGGCAAGCTCCATCATAGCTTCGTCATGAGTAGTCATTACCACCGTAAGCCCCTCCGAGACGATAAAATCCCTAAAAAGCTTCATTACAGCCATACCTGTGGGTGTATCAAGGGCTGCCGTAGGTTCGTCCGCAAAAACTATTTTCGGTTTATGGGAAACCGCTCTCGCAATAGCCACACGCTGCTGCTCTCCGCCCGAAAGCTCGCCGGGACGGTGGGTCATACGCTTTTCAAGACCCACACGGGTTAAGCACTCTCTCGCCCTCTGCTTCCTCTGCAAAAGGGGAACGCCTGCAAGCCTAAGGGCAAATTCCACATTTTCGTAAGCGGTCATAGCGGACATAAGCGCCACCGACTGAAACACAAAAGCCATATCGTGACGGCGCAGAGCGTCCTGCTGTGATGAGGAGAGAGAAGTTATGTCTCTGCCGTCAAAGACCACGTTTCCCTCATCGGGCTTATCCAGTGCGCCCAGTATATTTATAAGGGTGGTTTTTCCCGAACCCGAGCGGCCTCTAAGACAGACAAGCTGCCCGCCTTCCACCTCTAAGTCAACGCCCTGAAGCGCATTTACTATGCTGCCGTCGCCGATTTTAAACCGACGTGAAATGCCGCTTGCTTTTAATATAACCGACAAATTAAGAAACCTCGGCTTTCTGACTGAAATTGAACAGGGAATCACCCTTTTCCGAAATAACCGCCGCCCGAAAAACGATAACGCCCTAACGATAACACCCTGTTAATAACGCCGTGTTTTTGATTATATGCCGTAATATTGCACAAAAACACAAGAAGCGCAAAAAATCGGCTTGCGGTAAGGATTTTAGCTTATTTTTGGGCGCATGGTTCACAAGGCTGTCACTTGCCCTACTTAATTATATCAAAGTAAGCCCGATATGTCAAGAATACATAAAAAAAATTTTAAAAATGGCAGTTTTGACAACATTATCAACAAAAATCCGAAAATCAATCAGGATTCTTTTTTTCCGTTTGTAGATAACTTTGGATATCTTGCATTTTGTCACTAAGCGCTATACTACATATTGTAAAAATAAATGCAATAAATTACGTCAATTCCCGTGGGCTCTCTGCTTAAATTTTGTAAATTGCAAGGTAATTTTGATGTGGTTTTCCCCTGCGAAAAAATTTTCGTGAATATGCACAAAAATCTGCATAAAACGTCTGAAATGCAGAGCATAAACGGATTTATCCCATTTTCTCCGATATTTGACATTAAATGATCTGCATTGACAAACGTACGAAAACGTACTATAATATACAGCACAGAAAGTACGAAATCGTACAAGATTGTAAATATACCATTATATTGTAAAATAAGCGAGGTTAGAATGATCAAAGCGGAAAAGAAAAACGAAAAGGGAAGGGTAGAGCGGTCCGACTTGCAGATGGACAGGATAAATCATTTGACGGAGGAAATAGCAAGTCTTTATCATGCCGCCGCCCTTAAGCTGGGGCTTGCCGACAGCGTCCTGGCGATTCTTTATACCCTGAGTACAATGAACGGCGAATGCGGCATTACCGATATTTGCTTTACGGCGGGAATGAGCAAGCAGACGGTAAATTCGGCTTTGCGGAAATTGGAGCGGGAGGGGGCGGTGGTTCTTAAAGCCATTGACGGAAAGAAAAAAAAGGCGGCGCTTACCGAAAAGGGAGCGGGTCTTGCCGAAAAAACCGCCAAAAAGCTGATCAGAGCGGAAAATAATGCCTTAAGCAGTTGGAAGGAGGAGGAGGTAAGCGAATATCTGCGGCTTATGAAGAAATTTTTCGCTTCCTTAAAGGAGCAGATTGACAAAATCGAGGTGTAATATGCAGATTTCTTTATCGGAGCATTTTGGCTATAAAAAGCTGTTAAGGTTCACCCTGCCCTCCATAGCCATGATGATTTTTACATCGGTATACGGCGTGGCGGACGGATTTTTCGTATCGAATTTTGTGGGCGAGGAAGCCTTTACGGCAGTTAATTTTATTATGCCCGTAGTTATGATCTTAGGCACGGCGGGCTTTATGTTCGGCGCAGGCGGCAGTGCGCTTGTGGCAAAGCTTTTGGGGGAAAATCAGTCAAAAAAGGCTAATGAGGTTTTTTCTCTAATAATATATGCGTCGGCGGCTGTGGGCGTTGTTATGGGGGCTGTGGGCATTGCTTTTATGAAGGATTTTGCCTTTCTTTTGGGAGCCGATGAGGCTATGGCGGAGGAGTGCGCCCTTTACGGCAGAATCATATCCGCCGCCATGCCCTTTTTTGTTATTCAGATAGAGTTTCAAACTCTGTTTATTACCGCCGAAAAACCAAAGCTGGGCTTTGCGGTAACGGTAGGAGCGGGAATTGCCAATATGGTTTTGGACGCGCTTTTTATGGCGGTTTTCCGTTGGGGAGTCGGGGGAGCGGCGGCGGCAACGGGAATAAGTCAGGCTATAGGCGGAATTATTCCCATAATATACTTTTTCCGCCCCAACGGCAGTTTGTTAAGATTGGGAAAAACAAAAGCGGATATAAGGGCTATAGGAAAAACCTGCGCCAACGGTTCTTCCGAGCTTGTGTCCCAAGGCTCAATGTCGCTGGTGAATATGCTGTACAATTATCAGCTTATGAGATATGCGGGAAAAAGCGGAGTGTCGGCTTACGGCGTTATGATGTACGTCAATCTGATATTTCTCGCCGTTTTTATAGGCTTAAGCGTAGGTGCGGCGCCCGTCATCAGCTATCATTACGGCGCAAGGAATTATGATGAGCTTAAAAGTCTCAGAAAGAAAAGCCTTGTGATTATCGGGACGGCTTCCGTATTTATGCTTATCCTGTCCCTGCTTTCCGCAGATTTTCTGGCAGGGATTTTTGTGGGTTATAACCGTGAGCTGCAAGCGCTTACCGCCCACGGCTTCAGGGTATTTGCCGTATCCTTTGTTTTTGCGGGATTAAATATTTTCGGCTCGTCCTTTTTTACCGCCCTTAACAACGGGGCTGTTTCCGCCCTGATTTCTTTTTTGAGAACTATAGTGTTTCAGGTGGGTTCGCTGCTTTTGCTGCCGCTTATATGGAAAACCGACGGGATTTGGGCGTCGGTAGCGGCGGCGGAAATGCTGTCGGCTGTTGTTACCGTAGGGTTTATTGCGGGGAAGAGGAAGAAGTACGGATATTGAGCCTGTGTTTTTGGAAAAGGCGGGGCCGGTTTATGCTTGCTTTTTGCGAACCGAGGGCTGTAAAATAAAAGCAGGCATAAAGCAGCGCCGACTTTCCTCAAAAGCAGGAAAAATCAGCGCCGCTTTTCTCGAAATAAAAGCCTTTATACCCGACTAAATCTCATTGGAAATATTCTTAACCAAATCCTCGATGGTAGCCCGATAATTGGGGTCTTTTTTAATAATAGACTTAACCTTGTTAATGGCATAAACCACGGTGGAATGATCCCTGTTGCCGAACTCGTTGCCGATTGCGGTATAGGAAAGTCCCGTTATTGTATTTATAAGGTACATTGCTATCTGACGGGCGGAGGAGATCTGGCTGTTTCTCTTCGGACCTATCATTTCTTCGGCTGTTACCGAATAAATATGCCCCACCTCGCTTATTATCCTCTCTACGGTAACGGGTATGGGCTGCTGATCCGTAAGCACGTCCTTTATAACGTTCTGCGCCATGGAGATTGTGGGAGGAACGCTGGTAACAAGGGTAAGAGCGTTCATTTTCACAATAGCGCCCTCTAACTGACGGATATTCTTTTTCAGCTTGTCCGCCATATATTCCATTACATTCTGAGGAATATGCATATTCAAAAGCTCGGCTTTTCTCTTGATAATTGCCAGGCGGGTTTCAAATTCGGGAGTGCTTATATCTGCAAGAAGTCCCCATTCAAAACGGCTTAAAAGTCTTTCCTCTATATCGTTTATTTCCTTGGGAGGACGGTCGGAGGTCAAGATTATCTGCTTGTTTTTTCCGTGAAGCTCGTTAAAGGTGTGGAATAATTCCGCCTGACTTTCCTTTTTGCCGCTGAAAAACTGAACGTCGTCCACAAGCAGCATATCGCAGTTGCGGTATTTATTTTTAAATTCGTCGTTGGTATTGTACTTAAGGGAGTTGACAAACTCGGTAACAAAGGTTTCCGCAGTAACGTAAATAACCTTAAAGCCGGGGTTTTTCTGTTCCACAAAATTCTTAACGGCGCACAGCAGATGAGTTTTTCCCAAGCCCGGCTCGCTGTAAATATAAAGAGGATTGTACTGCCCTGTCTGCCCCTGCGCTATTGACTTGCAGGCGGAATAGGCAAGGCGGTTGCTGTCCCCCACTATAAAGGTGTCAAAGGTATGGTTGTAGTTGCTGTTCGCCAAGGTGGTTTCAAGCTTTTTGGTCATATCCACATCGTCCTCAAGCTCGGGGATAGGATCGCAGAATTTTATCCTCTGTTCGGGAGTAAGATCGTTGGGCGTCAGTATATCCACCTCTACCTCAAAGCCCAGGATCTCGTAAAATGCGGTCTTGAACATATTAAGGTAATTTTCGTTGATTATGGTTTTCTCATAAGGATTGCTGACATAAAGCACCACATGATTATTGTTAAGCTTGATAGGTTTAATAGGGTCTATGAAAAGCTTGCGCGCCGTATCGGTAATAGGCAGGCTTTGCTTCATAAGCTCAAAAATATCCGCAAATGAATTCATAATATCAACATCCTTTTTATAAAGTATATTAAAGAAATTCGGAGTATATGGTTTTAAATTGTTCTATGATGTAAAAAAACAGATGTATACCCAATTTAATTTTATCATAACGCTTATTTTTTTGCAATAAGAAGTATAATAAAAATTCATAGAAAATAGAGGCCGGTTTTTGTTATTAAATACTAAGAGATTTCAATTTTACGAAAAAATTTAATACTATGTGAAAAGTTGACAGTTGAAAGCCGGCGGTTGACAGTTGAGGTGTCGGCTTTGCCGACGGATTTGAAATTTTACGTTTCCGACAATATTTTAAGCCGTTTCTTTGACAAAATGCCGCATTCGCATAGGCGATAAGACCTACTGATGATATTTTAAATCGGCGAAGCCCTTCCTCAACTGTCAACTGTAAACTGTAAACTGTAAACCCTCAATAACTGTCAATTTTTAAAATGCGCTTGTTAAAATAAACAACAGAATAAGTTAGATGAGGGTAACTTATGTAAAAGTGTACAAAAACAGTCAATTTTATGAAAAAACTGTTGAAAGACATTGACAAATAAGGTAGTTGGATTTATAATACTATTGGTTAGCAGGAGCTAACTGTATTGTAAATAAAACGTAAATGCGGTAAAAAAGCATTTACGGCAATAAGAACTTGTTCTCATAGAAATTGGCACGCATCTTTTCGGCAAATTATGAGAACAAGTTCTAAAAACGAGGGATGTGTGTATGATGCCGTTGACTCTTGCGGAAATAGGAGAGGAAAATACTATAAAAAAAATAGGCGGAAAGCCCGAGGTAAAAAAGCACCTTGAAAACCTGGGCTTTGTGGTGGGCGGAAACGTTACCATTATAAATACACTGGGCGGAAACGTTATAGTTAACGTTAAGGAGTCAAGGATCGCCATAAGTCGGGAAATGGCTCAGAAAATCATGGTTTGATAAGGATCGCCGCTTGTTTTTCGGGAAAGAAGCGCCGGTTTCTTGCTTGCTTTCTTTTTTCGATCTTTTTTGTGATCCCTTTTTGCGATTTCTTTTTTCGCTCTCTTTGTTTGCTCTCTTTTTCGCTCTCTTTGTTTGCTTTCGGGAAAGCGGGAAAAAATCGGCACAGACTTGGAAAATGTTCTTAAAACTTGTTCTCATAAAAATAAAATCGGGAGGTAGCAATGAATACGTTAAAACAGGTAAAAGTAGGAGAAAACGCCAAAGTAGTAAAGCTGCACGGCGAGGGCGCAGTTAAAAGGCGCATTATGGATATGGGCATTACCAAAGGCGTTGAGATTCATGTGCGCAAGGTTGCACCCTTGGGAGATCCCATTGAAGTAACGGTAAGAGGGTATGAGTTATCCTTGCGCAAAGCCGATGCGGAAATGATTGAAGTGGAATAAGATTTCACTTTTTTTTGAATATGAGTTAGCATTAGCTAATCAAAATACGGAAAGATATTATAAAGAAAGGAAAATCCGATATGTCGTCAATCAGAATAGCCCTTGCGGGCAACCCTAACTGCGGCAAAACAACATTGTTTAACGCCCTTACAGGCTCAAATCAGTTTGTGGGAAACTGGCCGGGAGTCACCGTGGAAAAAAAGGAGGGCAAGCTGAAAAAGCACGATGATGTAATAATCACCGACCTTCCGGGAATTTATTCGCTGTCCCCCTATACCTTGGAGGAGGTGGTAGCCCGCAACTACCTTATAGGAGAAAGACCCGACGCAATTTTGAATATTGTTGACGGCACTAATCTTGAAAGAAACCTTTATCTTACCACGCAGCTTACCGAGCTGGGCATACCTGCGGTTATTGCCGTAAATATGATGGACGTGGTGGAAAAAAACGGAGATAAAATAAACGTTGACGAGCTGTCAAGGGCATTGGGATGCAGAGTTATTCCCATTTCCGCTCTTAAAAGCGACGGAATAATCGACGCCGCCGAATTGGCAATTCGGACCGCAAGGGAAAAAAAGCCCGTTCCCACTCATAATTTTTCGGGAGCGGTGGAGCACGCTCTTGCTCATATTGAAGAAGCGGCGGTTCACGATATGCCCGAGGAGCAGCAGCGGTGGTATGCGATAAAGATTTTTGAGCGTGACGAAAAGGCTTTGGAGCAGCTGAACATTCCAAAGGATAAAATGGAGCATATTGAAAAGGACATATGCGCCGCCGAGGAGGAAATGGACGACGATGCGGAAAGCATTATCACCAATGAGAGATACATATATATTGCCTCCATCATAAAAGGCTGCTACAGGAAAAAGAGTGCGGGAAGGCTTACGGTTTCCGATAAAATAGACAAGGTTGTCACAAACCGCTTTGCCGCTCTCCCCATATTTGCGGCAATAATGTTTTTGGTTTACTACATATCCGTTACCACGGTAGGAACGATTTTTACCGATTGGGCAAACGACGGAGTGTTCGGAGAAGGCTGGCATTTGTTCGGCATAGGTGCGGCGGATTATGAAGAAGCGCAGGACGGATATGCGGCGGAGCATATCTTTACCGACGAGGTCAGACTTACCGTTGAAAATGCGGTAAAAGCCGAAGTAATCGGCGCAGAGGAAGTTCTTGAAGCAATAAAGGAAGGCAGCTTCGGAGCGTTTGACGAGGCTTACGGCAGCTATGGCGAGGAGCTTGCGGAAAAAGGCTTTGACATTTCCCAATGGGTGGAGGGACAGCTACAAGCCTTGGGAGAAGAGATTGACCCTGCGGGGTACGGTGTGTGGGTTCCGGGTATTCCCGTTTTGCTTGAAGGGGCGCTGGAATCCGTAAACTGCGCGGATTGGCTGAAAAGTCTGCTACTTGACGGTATCGTAGGAGGCGTCGGCGCAGTTTTGGGCTTTGTTCCTCAAATGATAGTACTGTTTATACTTCTTGCGTTCCTTGAATCCTGCGGTTATATGGCCCGTGTGGCGTTCGTTATGGACAGGATATTCAGGAAATTCGGCCTTTCGGGAAAATCCTTTATCCCTATGTTAATAGGCACGGGCTGCGGCGTTCCCGGTATTATGGCGTCAAGAACCATAGAAAACGAGCGTGACAGAAGAATGACCATTATGACCACCACCTTTATACCCTGCGGCGCAAAGCTGCCTATTATAGCGATGATATCAAGCGCCCTTTTCGGCGGCGCATGGTGGGTAGCTCCCAGCGCATATTTTATAGGCGTGGCTGCTATAGTCGTATCGGGAATTATTTTAAAGAAAACAAAGATGTTCGCAGGCGATCCCGCTCCCTTTGTTATGGAGCTGCCGGCATATCATCTTCCCACGGTCAGCAACATTCTCCGTTCAATGTGGGAGCGTGCATGGTCCTTTATCAAAAAGGCAGGTACAATAATTTTGCTGTCCTCTGTAATTATTTGGCTGGGAAACAGCTTCGGCACATTTATCGAAAACGGTCAGACGGTATTCGGCTATCTTACCGAGGAAGCGGAGGAAGCAAGCAGTATCCTTAATATGATAGGCAGCGGAATAGCCTGGATCTTTGCGCCTCTCGGCTTTGGCGACGCCACGGCGGCGGTAGCTACAATAATGGGACTTGTGGCAAAGGAAGAGGTTGTGGGCGTATTCGGAGTATTGGACTTTGTGGCTATGTCAAGGCTTGCGGGTTATTCCTTCTTAATATTCAATCTTCTTTGCGCACCCTGCTTTGCGGCTATCGGCGCAATCAGAAGAGAAATGAACAGCGCAAAGTGGACATGGTTCGCAATCGGCTATCAGTGCGGCTTCGCTTATGTAGTCAGCCTTATAGTTTATCAGCTGGGTAGTCTGTTTACGGGAAACGGCAATGCAATAGGGGTTATCTTTGCGGTGCTCTTGCTTGCGGCAATTATTTTCCTCCTTGCAAGACCTTATAAGGAAGCGGTAACGCTTACCAAGAAGGTAAAATGAAATAAAATTTGCATACATTATTTTTCGCATATTATTTTCGCATATTATTTTCGCATATATTATAGTATAGGCATTTAAAAGGGAGCGGTTTCTATGGAATGGATTATGGGCAATCTTGCAACAATTATAATTTGTCTGATATTGGCGGCGGTTATAGGACTTATAATTTACAAAATGTTAAAGAACAGAAAAAACGGAAAATCCTCCTGCGGATGCAGCTGCTCCTGCTGCCCTATGAGCGGCTGCTGTCACGGGGAAAAGAAGGAGTGATTTTTTAGAGGTTTCCCCTATAGCAAAAATCCCTGTTTTTGTTGTTGACAAATAACAGGGATTTTTGTTATGAAATTTTTATTTCATTATTTCAATAAATTGACAGGATTTTTTAGCGGAAAATCTATAAACTTTTAAGAGTTCAGAATTTTTCTTATTTCTTCTTCGGTAAATCCGTTTTGGATAAGCTTTGAAATAATTTCCTTTTCCTTGTTTGCTTCGCCTTCGGCTTTGCCCTCTGCTCTTCCTTCTGCTCTTCCTTCGGCTTTGCCTTGCTTTCTGTAAAATTCTCTGTTGGAAACCTCGTCCCTTATCCATTTTTCCCTGAGTCTTGCCATTTCCTGAATTTTTTCGTCCTCGCTCATTTCGTGCATTATAACGATAGCCTTGTTGATCTCGTCAACTCCCGCTTCCTTTATCATATCCAAATCCTCCTCCGTTTCCGCATTTAACAGCTGTAACCACAGCTTTTTTCGGTCGGCTTTGTCAATATTCCTGTTTATCTTTTTCAGCTCAAAAAAAACTATGGCGCATTTGTCGGTTAAAAGCTCCTGTCTGTTTGTTTCAAGGAGCTTAAAGGTCGAGTAGGGTTCTTTGCAGTCAAAAAGATTAAAATTCAGAATATTGATAGATATGGTTTGCTTTAATTCTGCATAAGGTTCGCTTCTTTTAAGCTCTCCCGAAAACATTTTAGCCCAATAATACAAAGCTCTTTCTTTGTAATCCTGTTGGGAATGCACTTGAATTTCAACGTTTACCGTTTTATTGTCCACCTGCATTTTAATATCGAGCTGTCCCTGTTTTCCGTCTACGGTTTCGGGCAAAAGCTCGGGGTTAAGAACCTCAAGCTTTTGTATGCTGCCATGAGGAAAATCCAGCAAATCTTCCGTAAAAGCCGTAAGCACCGATTTATCGCTGGTGAAAAGCCTTTTAAATATTATATCCAATTTTGCGTTAATTACATTCATATATAAGTTACCGCCTTTTGTTTCTGCTTTTATTTTAGCACTTTTAAAGGCTTATGTCAATTCATGAAAATTCAAAAATTATGAAATTATTTAACGATGCCGAATACTATTAATAAATCTGTAAGCCTGCATAAAAAAGCACAAAACAGGATTAAATTCCTTAACAAAATCTCCCGCATAGCAAACTACCTCGCCGCCAAAGCCCTTTTTAAATTTATAAATCCCGTATTTCGGGCTGTCCTTGTCCCGAAAACAGGGGATGCCGCCGAAATCATAAAGGGAACAGCCGCTTTCCGTTGCCCAATTTATCATAGTCCATTGCATTAAGTAATTTGGATAGAGATTGCGGTGTTCATTTGAAGACGCACCGTAAACATATGTGACAACGTCCGAATACCTTACCGCAACAGCGCCCGACAAGGGTGTTTTCCTTCCCTCAATATCGGCATAGCAGATAAAAAGCCTGCAATTTTCCCCAAGCCCCTCTATGAATCTTTTAAAGTATTCATAGCTTCTTACGGGAAAATTATCCCTTGCTCCCGTTTCCTCCATCAGCGGATAAAAATCCTCCAAGCCCTCTATACCCTTTATCTCGCAGTATACGCCCTTGCGGGAGGCTTTTCTTATACGGTTTCTATGGTCGGCTTTAAAGCCGCTCATTATCTCGTCGGCGGATTTTCCCTCGATATCAAGCTGATAATTGCAGCGGCACTGAACGGTTTCGTTATCGGAGTTTTCCCCCTTTCTTGAAAAGCCCAGGCTTCTCATAAGCTCAATGCCCTTACTGTCGTTTTCGGAAACGGGAGGATCGCAGATTATTTTATAGGCGTTGTACTCCTTTGCAAGATAATCTATTCCGTCAAAAATTTCCCAAAGAACGCTTATGTTTTCGTAATCGCAGACAGGACCTCTGGGGACATATAAAAGCGAGCGTTTAAGAAAAGGTATCTCCCTGATTAAAACCAGACAAGCTCCCGCAATATTTCCGTCGCCGCCCCGAACCGCAACGATTTCGCTGTTCCAGTTTGATTTTACCCTTGACCAGTTATATGACTGCATAAAGCTTACGCCCTTCGTATTGCCGACAAAGCTTTCGTATTCGCTTACTGCTTTTTTATCCGATTTGTTAATAATTTCCATATTATCTCCTTTGTAAAGCAATTTTCCGAAAATCTTTTTCTTTTTTGCCGCCGATTTTGCCGTTCATAAATTATGACGATAAAATTCGGAAAAATTTACAAGGAAAAGCAGAGCGTGCTCACATAAAATTCGCATACCGATTTTATGTGAGCACGCTCTAACACGCTCTGTTAACAAGCTCTTATGCCGATTCTCAATCAAATTACAGAAAAATTTGCAAATTAAGAAACAGTATTACAAATCCGTATTTTCAATAATATACTCCAAAATACGGTAATAAGCCTTAAGCCTGAAATGGATACCGTCCTGCATGGCATATTCGTCGATCATACAGCCGTTTTCGTTTTTTAGAACCGATGAAATATCCATATATCGGATTCCGTTTTCCGCCGAAATTTCCTTTAGCTTTTCGTTAAGCCTGTCCAGCTTGAAGTTGTAGCAAAATTCGGAGCTTTCGGTAACGGGAGAAACGGATAGAATATGTATATTTGCTTTGGGACAGGATTTCTTTAACTGCTCCAAAAAGTCGATGTAATAATTTTTATAGTCCTCGGGAGATATCAGATTAACGTCGTTTAAGCCCATAAGACAGTATATTTCGTTAAGCCCCGTGTTTTTTGCCGCAGCCATGGGAGAAATTTCCTCATTTTCCCAGGTAACGATTAACTCCGCTATATTTCTCGCCGCCGCTCCCGGAATAGCTATGACCTGCTCCCCGTTTAAAAGACCGTAGTTTTTTAATCCGAGGCAGGTGCTGTCGCCGATAAAAACGCAGTTGTGGAGATAGTTAATTTCCTTATCCGTAAAATAATCGGTTAAAAACCTATCTCCGTCATAGATTTTATTCGGATCGTCGGTAAAGACAGGAACGTCGGTAAAGACGGAAGCAGGACAATATGTAATATCTGCGGATTGCGCAGTTTCCGTATTC
This sequence comes from uncultured Clostridia bacterium, assembly GCA_947427325.1. Classification (GTDB taxonomy): domain Bacteria; phylum Bacillota; class Clostridia; order Oscillospirales; family Ruminococcaceae; genus Ruminiclostridium_E. Next base: position 28,706 of record CANEHP010000004.1, read on the forward strand.
GGCGCAGTTTCCGTATTAGGTGCAGTTCCTGTATTCGGTGCGGTTTCTTCGGGAATGATCTCTGCCGTAATATCCGAAAAAGCTTCTTCGGACGTACTGTTTTGCGGGATTTTATAATTCCCGTTTATAAAATCCTCCATCGGTATCTCTTTAATATTTTCGTAATCAAGCTCAACGGTTCTTGCGCTGATATGAGCGCAGGCGGTAAGGGACAGGGCGGACAGCAGGCATAAAGCCGAGACGGCGGTTATTTTTAACGGCGGCATTTTAAAGTACTCCTTGATAAAATTTTGCGGCAATTACTGATTTCAGATTTGCGTTAATGTCGAAAACAGTCGAAAAAAGCATAACCGCCTCTAAAAACAATTATATCAAAGTAAAAAAATATACAATTACAAGGCGTTTACAATTCGGTAACAGATAAATTACAATTATTACAAATTATTACACGTAAATTCTCAAAGTAAATGCAACAGTAGCAAAGAAGCTGCAATAAGTGTGAAA